>LVAK01000059.1:14343-21221 GCA_001604035.1 Clostridiales bacterium Firm_05 | reverse complement strand
ACATGGGTTGCGCCCTATATGGGGAAAAATCAAAACTGAAAGTTTTAGGAAAGGAGTTTGAGGAAGAACCCTTTTTCAAAAGGGTTTTCCTCAATAACTGCCGTAAACATTCTATCTAAGCATCACGTTAATATATTAGTCAAAGAGTTCTTTTCGCATTATTTGATCTCAAGCCTTTTAGCGACAGGAGCTTCGGGCTGTTTTTTAGGGAGATCGATGGTGAGGATGCCGTTTTTATATTCGGCATTGATCTTTTCAACGTCCACATCCGGGATATCGAAGCTCCTCTTATAAGAGCCATAGCTTCTTTCACGGCGGATATAGTTGCCCTTGTCGTCCTTCTCGCTGTTTTCGGTTTTATGTTCAGCAGATATCACAAGGCAGGAGCCGTTGAGGTCAAGCTTTATATCCTCTTTTTCAAAGCCGGGGAGCTCGGATTCCATAACGTATTTATCTCCTTCGTCCTTGATATCTGTGCGGCAGGAATTCATTGGCATAGCGCCTCCGAAATAATCCTTGTCCATGTCATTGAAAATGTTGAAGAGATCGAAATTCCTTCCAAAGGGTGTAAGTCCATACATCATAAGTCATACCTCCAGTAAAATATATATTCATTTTATGCGTTTTTCTTTGATATATACACTTTCCAACGGTATCATCCCTTTCGTTTCATTGTTTACATGATACTGCCGGAATATGAAAGGCAAATCAAAGGACTGTGACGGTATAATGAAAATTAGCACTCTCAACGTGAGAGTGCTAATTTTGTCTTGTACAATTAATTAAGAATGGGCGCACATTTTGCGCCCGGACTTAATTGGACATTTATACAAGAAAAGAGCCCCTTTTAAAAGGGGCTCTTTTGAGAATGGCAGAAAAACTGCTTCGGGACGCCGAGGGCGGCGTCCCCTACAAAAGTTATTACGCAGAAAAAGCCAAACTGTAGGGCTTACATTAGTCGGCGATGAGCTATTACCACTGAGATATGATATTGTGATCGAATATGAATACGTGGTATTCGGTATTGTTTACGAATACGGATTTGATATCCTGAGCTTCATAGAACAGCGGGCTCTGGATATCAGAGAGTACCTGGTACTCCGGAGGAGAAACCAGCAGGAAGTAATCATCCTGATCTTCCTGATCCTTATACCAGTTTTCTGATGACTGGTATATTCTCTTTGTAACGCCGTTCTGGTCGATATTTACGTCACGTACCTTTACCTTTGAGTCAGAGATAATGGTTATAGCGTTAGCGTTCCAGAATGTAGCGTAGCCGTAGGAGAGATCGGAATCTTCCAGGAACTCTTCAAGGCCGAAGAGGTTGTTGTCCTTATAGCCGTCTCTCGGCATTTCCTTGATATTCTTTATGTTCTGCATAGATACGAGGATTATCGGTATCGCAAGAACTGAGACTACACGGGAAGCGGATGATTTGTTCTTTATCGCCCAGTGTACGAAGAGTATGGACAGGAAGAGGGAGGTACCGATAACAGGAGTGATTCTCCAGTCAGCACCGGAAATAACTCCGACAATATATCCGAGAACAACTATACCGGATGAAGCCCAGTGCATCCATACGAACAGTCTGAGCATACGTCCGTCCTTAGCCTTTTTGAACTTCGGATAGAAGAATGTAGCAACTATCGGAAGTACCATGAGCATAAGAGCAGCAGCAATATAGATAAGGTTGATTATACCGTCCTTCTCGTTGAGCTTTTCACCGGTAACGCCCATATCCTTTATGCCGTTGAGCCTGAGCCATGCAAGGGGGAAGGAGTGGGTATGATCTGTCCATGTACCCATAGGTGAGTAAATGGAGTTTGCATCCTGATAGCCGGCTACAAGGTCGCCTGCCCAGTGCTTGTTTATCTTGCCGCCGAGGATTATCATATATCCGAAGATACCGCTGGTAGCAACAGTGATAAGGCTCTTTTTGCTTATGAGCTTATTTGAGGTGTCAGCGAAGTGCTCGGCAAGTATAGCTCCGGCAAGCGGAACAGCGAAGATAGAAAGCGCGGAGATTCCGTCTGTAGCAGTGAACATTATGAACACTGAAAGTATGATGAAGATTATCATACAGCGCAGGAAGGTTATCTTGCCCTTTGTGGTGTCAGGCTTCAGCGTTTTCAGCTTTTCGCTCAGGTTCATAAGCCTGAAATAGAGGAACATACCGATAACGATGAAGAGAAGTCCCAGTGAATAGTAGATGGTGTGCTGCCAGAATATCTCTCTGAGCTTTTCAGAGGAGGTAGTCATTGCCAGCATTACAGAAGTGCCGAGGCATATCGCACGGATATCCCAGTGCATTTCTCTCAGCATGAGCATGAAGAACACTGTCAGCAGTATGAAGTAGCTCATCATTCCCCAGATATGGGCTTTCATCGACAATCCGAAGATCCCTATGAGGGGCTGCATGATGACGTTTATACCGAATGGAAGGAAGCAGGCATAGCCGAAGTCCTTATCGTATACGGCACCGCCCTCGATAGAGGCATTTGCCCAGAGGATAGTGTCGGTACAGTCGGAGTGGAATTCCTTCTTGTATGCAACGGTTATGAAGTATACCATAAAGTATACAACGTATGCGAAAATACCGATAGAAGCAGCATAGGTAGCCACTGTGAAAGCTTTTTTGCCGTATCTGTTTTTCAGCGCTATTGCTTTTTCCAGGAATGTGGCGGGAGCTTCCTCTGCCGGAGCTTCTGCGGCAGGAGCAGATCCCTTGTCTGAGCTTTTTGTCTCAGTAGCTGCCTCTGCGGCAGCATTAGCTGTTCCTTCAGCGGCCCCGGAAGATGTTTCTGCTATTTCAGCAGCCTCATTTTCCGTGACAGCCTCCTTGGCTGTATCCTTTACAGCCTTGGCAGCTTCGCTGACCTTATCGGAACTTTTCTGATTTTTTTTCTTCTTATCAGACATAAAAAGATCCTTTCTTGTGTATTGTAATTTTTAGGGAGGTCTTAAAGACCTCCCATTGTTGATCGTTATCAGATCGTTGCTGGTGTCAGGCTTCCTTCTTTGAGAAAAGGAGTATCTTTCTTGCAAAGAAATTCCAGAAGAATGCTGCGGCGGTAGAGACGATCTTTGCCAGTATCTGGAAGAGACTTGTCTTGTCAGCCAGCCATATCTCGAAGAGCTTTGTTATGCCTATCGTCATCAACAGTCCTACGAGACCTATAGCGGCAAATCCCAGAAATTCCATGAGCTTGGATTCGACCTTGGAATTGCGGAATATCCAGAATGTGCTGATAACATAGTTTACTATCAGACCTGCAACGAAGGATATTGAATTCGCTGCGACTGCATAATGCTCCTGGAAAACATACTTGAACAGGAGGAAGGAAACGCCCCAGTCAACTACTGTAGCGAGACCTCCTACGAAGAGATAGCGGAAGAACTGGATATAGGTGTTTTCAGTATCTCCGGAAAAAAGCTTTCCGAATTTCTTTTCACGGAGTATATCCTTAACTTCCTGAAGCTGAGAATTTGCCATTACTTGTTCTTCTCCTCGTGGTATTCCTTCTCGGTATTAACGCTCCAGATATTTGACTTGTCGGTTGTACCGGACTTGATATTCTTTACAGCCTCAAAGGAAGTAGCCATGGAGTGATCCAGGTTGTTGTAGCGGTGCTGGCCGTTACGTCCTACGCAGTAGAGGTTGTCGATCTTGCTGAGGTAAGCGATAAGGGTATCCATTTCCTCGTATGTATCGAAGTAAGCAGGATAAGCCTTCTTTACCTTTTCCATGTGGGTATCGAGAACGTCTGAAGTGCTGCTGATAAGTCCCAGCTTTACCATTTCATTTGCACAGAACTTGGAGAATTCCTCCTCGCTCATGTTCCAGTACTCATCGCCCTCTGTAACGAAGTACTCAAGGCCGAGCCATACTGTGTTCTTGAGGTCTTTTACCATGTAAGGAGACCAGTTGTTGTATATCTGGAAACGTCCCATTTTAACACGTCTGTCCTGAACGTATACCCAGCAGTCAGGCACGATATTGCCCACTGTTTTCATTGTGGTCTTGTTCTTGAGGTTGAGCTTGGGAACGAGAACGCCGAGAGTCATATAATCACGATAGGGGAGACCTGCTGCGATCTGAGCCTCATGCTCGGGAACGTCGTTCATACCTGCAACGAGATCCTTTACAGGCATTGAGGAGATGATGTAATCGCCGTCAAGCTGTACTTCCTGGCCGTCCTTGATGTATGTAACGCCTGTGAGGTGCTGATTCTCATCCTTATGGAGCTTCTTTACAGGAGCTTCCATGATGATAGTACCGCCCAGCTTCTTGATCTCGTCAGCAGTAACTTCCCAGAGCTGACCGGGGCCGAGCTTAGGGTACTTGAACTCTTCGATAAGTGAAGTATTTACCTTACGGTTCTTTACCTTGAAGAGCTTGCCGAAGAAGTCCTTGATGATGCCTACGATAGAGAGGCCCTTTGTACGCTGAGCTCCCCATGAAGCGTCTATCTCACTGGGGTGGCGTCCCCAGAGGTTCTCTGTGTAGTACTCGAAGAACATTGAGTAGAGCTGCTTGCCGAAGCAGTTGATATAGAAGTTCTCAAGGTTTGTCTCAGGACGCTTGTGAACAACTGCTGCAAGGTAGCTGAAGCCCACCTTCATAGTGGTGAGAAAGCCAAAGTTCTTGATAGTTTCGGGCTTGAGGGATACAGGGTAATCATAGAACTTGTCGTTGAAGAGGATACGGGATACTCTTCTTCTCATAAGCATTACTCTGCTTTCCTTTTCAGGGTTAGGGCCGCCCTTCTGGATGCGGACTCTTCTCTTGAGCATGATATCATCTTTTGAAGGTGAGCCCTGAAGCGGGAGCATATTGCTCCACCACTCGTTTACTTCCGGCATTTTTGAGAAGAAACGGTGTCCGCCCATATCCATGCGGTTGCCTTTATAATTAACGGTCTTTGAGATACCGCCGATAGCGTTTGTCTCTTCGAGGACTGTTACCTCGTATTCTCCTGAGCCGTCTTTCAGAAGTTCATATGCAGCAGTAAGACCAGCCGGTCCTGCGCCGATAATAACAACTTTTTTCATACTATTCTCCTTGTTTTTCAGGAAACTGTGTCCTTGTATTATGTGGTATCCGGCGAAAAAACGGCTTCCGCAGGATACAAATGTACACATAACATTATACCATAAACTGTTTTTTTCTGCAAGTGCTTTTTTTAGCGGACCAAACGGCAGATATACCGGATATACTGTAGTATTTCGCTGTATACCGCCATATTCAAAGTCCCGGAACAGCGGTGCCAGATCACAGTATATATAGATTTTTGTAGCAATGCACAATTATCATACCGGCCATTTGTGGGATATGATGTCCGGATAGAGGTGGATCTGCCCTTTTATTGGACGTTTATGAGGGTGTGAACTCTCATTTGATGTGAAAAAAAGATCCCGGAAAAGTGCTTTCAGACGCTTCCGGGATCATATTTTAACTGTTGTACTGAGCTATTTCCTTATCGATGATGCCTGTGAGAGAATCACGGAGCTTTGCCCAGGAATCGACCTCTTCACTGCCTTCAAGAAGAGTCTTTGTTATGTTGTCCATAACTCCTCTTGTGCTGAAAGTATAGTCGCCGCTGCCGTTCATGTTATCTCCCATGCCGTATCCGAAATCGAACACAGGGCTGGTAACTGTAGGATCCATATAGGACTGCACAGCGTCGTACTGCTCTTCTGTTACTGCGCTCCTGAGAACGCCGGAGGCTGATCGGTCCTCGATCAGAGCCTTTTCCTTGGCAGCGTCCCTGAATACAGGCTCTGTTGCGGCAAGTCTCTCGCACTTTATGTAGTTTGCAACTGCCTGACCGTGAGCGGAGTTCTTCACCAGCATCCTTGCACCGTAATTGCAGCTGAGGTAGTACTTGTCAGCGGATGGAGCCTTCGGGAATGGCACTGTCATAAGATCCATGCCCTCGTTGTAAGCATTTGAGCTTCCCAGCGCCCAGTCCCCCATTGCAAAGAAGAGGGTGGAGCGATCCTCCGGGAAATGTCCTACCCAATCGCTGCGGTAGAGCTGCTTCTGGGCGATCTCCTGCATGAGTATCTCAGCCTTCTCTATTTCGGGATCGTTGATATTGTTGGTGAAGCGGCCGTTGTCATAGTTTACGACAGTATGGCCTGTGGACTGTATTATAGCCTGACCGAACCAGCCGTTGATGCCGTATCTGTTCTGTCCTTCGGGCTGATTTGCCTTGAATTTCTCCATCATGCTCATAAATGAATCCCAGTCCCATTTGCCGGACTTATAGAGCTCATAGGGATCGTCAAGGCCTTCCTCCTGCATCATTTTTCTGCTGTAGGTTATGATGAGGGGATCGGATATGGAGTATGGTACGACGTAATGCTGGCCGTTATATGAGAACATATCGATAACATCGGACATATCTGCCCAGAGGTCGGAATCCATTTCCATCGATTCAAAGTATGGATCGAGCGGCTGATACTGATCTCTGAGGACACCGCTTGGCACAGCGCTCCATTCATACGGGAACATATCCACCGTGTCGCCGGCATTTATCATAGCGGCAAGTGTAGTGAATTTATCCTCCACACTGGTGTGGACGTAGTTTATCTGGCCGCCGTAGTAGTCCTCGAATATTGAAAGGGCAACGGAGCGGTCATTGTTTCCGCTGGGGTTCAGGTCATAGTCTGCCAGCCAGGTGATAGTCATATCAGGATCCGCGCCCTTGGAGGTCTTGGTGAGGCCGAGGTCATTAATTACGCTGCTGTCTAAAGCGATATCGTCCTCGCCCTTCCACTCATCTGTAGGGGCAGGGGCTTCTGAGCTGCTTTTTTTGCTGCTGCATGAGAATGTAAAGGTCATGGCAGCGGAAAGTGCAATGATAGCAGCCAGG
>LVAK01000059.1:0-14284 GCA_001604035.1 Clostridiales bacterium Firm_05 | reverse complement strand
GCAGCAGTCTCCGCAGATGTCATTCAACTGAGATTATGTAGTAGTATACAGGCTGTCCGCCGTTTACCAGCATGACCTCAAGCTTGTCACCGAATTTGCCCTGCATGAATTTGCGGAGCTCCTCGGCATTCTCCTCGGTAACGTCAGCGCCGTGTATCAGTGTAACGTAGCTGACATCGCCCTTTGCAAGCTTCTTTGTAAGCTTGTAGGTAGCCTTGTTGATGTCTTTTTCAGTGAAGGAGAGCTTGCCGTTGTCGAGAGCAAGTATCTCACCTTCCTTTATGGAGTGGCCTTCAAATTCGGAATCCCTTGCGGCAAAGGTTATGAGCCCGGTGGATACCTTCTCGAATGCCTTTGTCATATTCAGCCTGTTCTCAGCCAGATCCTCGGATTCATCAAATGCCAGCATAGCTGATATACCCTGTGGGATAGTTCTTGTCTGGAGCACACATACCTTGCGGTCAGTGAGCTTGACAGCCTGCTCTGCGGCCATGATTATATTCTTGTTGTTCGGGAGCACGAATACTGTCTTTGCAGGAGTTTTAAGTATTGCCTTGAGGATATCGTCTGTGGAGGGGTTCATTGTCTGTCCGCCCTTTACAACGATATCAGCGCCCAGATCCTTGAACATTGCTTCAAGTCCGTGGCCTGCTGCAACAGCAACGAAGCCGAACTCCTTCTCGGGCTCTGCGGGAGTGAATCCCTCTTCCTCGGCAGCCTTTGCTTCCTTGACCTTATTCTCGTGCTGGATACGCATATTCTCTATCTTCGGACGGGGATCATTGATGAAGCGTCCGAATTCAAGCGCCTTCTGGAGGGCGTTTCCGGGATTATCGGTATGAACGTGGACCTTAATGATCTCGTCGTCATCAACTACAACAACGCAGTCACCAATAGTTTCGAGGTAAGCCCTGAGCATGAACACGTCAGGACAGTTATCCTTCTTTTCCACCATGAACTCAGTGCAGTAGGTGTAATTGATCTCTTCATCATATTCGCTTACAGCTGTGCTGAAGGAATCAACAGTTACCTCCTGAGTATTGATCTCCTCGGGAACAGCGATCTTTCCGCCTTCAAATACGTTAGCCATTGCACGGAAGATTATAACAAGCCCCTTTCCACCTGCGTCAACTACGCCTGCTTTTTTGAGCTGAGGGAGCATTTCTGTGGTCTGTGCCAGCATATTCTCAGCCTCGTCACAGACATCGTGCCAGAAGAGCACGTCATCGCTTGTGGACAGTGCAGACTCCTTGGCTTTTGCTGCCGCTGCCTTTACAACTGTGAGGATAGTACCCTCAACAGGCTTCATAACAGCCTTGTATGCAGCATCAACGCCCAGCTGGAGAGCTTCTGCGAAATTGTCGCAGCCGGCTTCCTCACAGCCTGCAAGTCCCTTGGCTATGCCACGGAAGATAAGGGAGAGGATAACTCCCGAATTTCCCCTTGCGCCTCTGAGAAATGCAGAAGCGGCGGTAGAAGCAACGTCAGATGCAGTTACCTTATCATCGAGCCTTCTGAGCTCGGCAATAGAATTGCCGATGGTCATGGACATATTTGTACCGGTATCGCCGTCCGGGACAGGGTAGACATTGAGCTCGTCTACTTCACGTTTTCTGTTATTTATGGTTATCGCAGCCGAAATTATGGCGTCTCTCAGCATAGAACCGTTTATCACAGCAAAAGCCTCCAATTCGTATTCGCCCCGTCAGTGCCTGCGGAGCAGATATTTGATTTATCCGTATATTTATGCGGTCATTTCGTCAACAAAAACGTTGACCTTGTGTACGTCTATCGCAACAGCTTCCTCCACGGCGAATGTCACCTTGTGGATGATGCTGCTGACAGCGGCAGTGATGTTTGTGCCGTAGGTCATCTTAATATGGAGATCAATTATGAGGCCGCCGTTTTTATCGGTGCGGATAGCAACGCCCTTCTGCTTCTTATAAGCTCTGCCGAATGTAAGTGCAGATGCGGCTGAATGGAAGGTGTTCACACTGCATACGTCAGCGACACCAAAACAGTCTGTTACTGCGTGTTTTACGATCTCTGTGAGATAATTCTCAGAGACAGATATTTTACCGATATGATTTTCAAAGCCTACCATAGGATCACTCCTTTATTGATTGTTTCGGCGGTATACGACCGCTATCTTAGTAATTATATCATAGTTTTCGGGCTTTTACAAGAGTATTGCGAAAATTTCATAAAAATTTAAAGGGACGCAATATTGCGTCCCTTATCAGTCTTCATCGGTGTCGGCTGTTTCGGCTTTGGGGAGCACTCTTACTCTGCAAAGCTCGATGCGGTGATGTTTAACTTCAAGCACCTCTATGCTGAGCCCATCGGCTTCCAGTGTTTCCTGGCTGCCGTTTTTGGGGATATGTCCCAGCTCTGCCACGACGTATCCGCCGAAGGTGTCATATTTTTCGGCAGGGAGCTCCATATCCAGCTCCTCGCTGACCTCGCTGAGGGATGTGATGCCGGGGATGCTCCATAGATCATCCTCAAGCTTTTCAAGTCTTGCGGAGGGCTCATCCGATTCATCATCAGCAAAGTCGCCAACAAGCTCCTCTACAAGGTCGGTTATTGTTATTATACCGGTCATGCCGCCGTATTCGTCAACTACCACTGCAAAGTGATCTGCGCCCTTCTGCTTCATCTGTTCAAAAAGGCGGTCTGCCTTCATATTCTCGTGAACGAAGCAAGGCTCGCTGACTGCATTTGCCATGATATTCTCACGGCTCTTATCGTCCAGGCGGAAGTAGTCCTTTGCGTCAAGAACTCCTATTACGTCATCCACATTTTCGCCGCATATCGGCAGGAATGAATGTCTTGTGCGGTGGATGGTCTCTTCCCAGACGTCGGTGCTGTCCTCATTCCAGAGCACGGATACATCAGGTCTGTGAGTGCATACCTGTTCGGCGGTGAGATCGTCAAAAGCAAAGATATTCTTTATTATCCTGTTTTCGTCCTCATCTATAGTGCCTTTTTCTGCACCGGCATCGGACATCATCAGGATCTCCTCCTCTGTGACGGTGTTATCGGCTGCATGGGGATCTATTCCCATAAGTCTGAGTATACCGTTTGAGGTCAGGCTCATAAAGCCTGACAGTGGAGAGAAAACTGCTGTTATAAAGCCCGCAAATCCGCTTAGGCGGAGCGCAGTCTTTTCCGGATCCTTCGCAGCAAGTCCACGGGGGACGAGCCTTCCGATGGTCAGAACTATTATCACTGCTATGAATGAGATGAGAGCTGCGGCAACAGCGGCAAGAGCACCGCAGGAGAGGTCTGCGCCTGTCCTGTCTATAAGAGCAGAGACTTTTCCGCAGAAGAATACTGCTGAAAGAGAAGCTGCCATGAAAGCTGCTGCTGCAGCGGCTGTGCGGACTGAGCCGAGGAAGCGGCCTGGTCTCTTTATTATCTTTCGCAGCCTTACTGCACGCTTATCGCCGCTGCCGGCAAGCTTTTCCAGCTTATTGTCGTTGATATCCACTACTGCGGCCTCGGTAAGTTCGAGAAGACCGTATACAGTGAGTATCACGATGAGTATTATTATCTTTTTCGTCATGCTGTCCCCTCCGCTTTATATCTTCGTCGGGGAGTTATACTGTTTGAACTGCCGTCCGGGACGCCGTCCATTTATAAATACACCTCCGGATTATTTTACCTTTGTGAATTCACTTACTTCGCCGTCTGATGATGTGAGTGAGAGGTTATCTCCGTCCACCTTGAATGTCATCTTAGCCTCATCCTCTTCACCTTCTGCGAGGAAAGACTTAGGAGGATTCTTGAGGATCATAGTTTCGTCGCCTTCGATAGTGTATTCACAGAAATTATCGTAGTTTATAAGGAAGCTCTCGCCTTCTACCTTTACAGATGCTTCAACGCCCTCTTCACTCATGGAATCAAAGAAAAGACCGCTGAGATCAGTGTATGTGCCGTCGAAGGAATCTCCTTCGCCTTCAGTACGTGTCATTGAGAGGACGTCCATGCCGTTGATGCTTGCTGTGAGCTTGTTGTCCTCAAACTTTACTCCGTCAGCACCGTAGTCTTCACCTTCGATGATGATGTTCTTATCCTTGAAGTGGATCTCGTCACTGAAGTCCATCTCAACCTTCACCTTGCCGCTGTCAAAATTCATTGTCATGGCATAGCTGTCATCTTCATCCTTCAGGAGCCACTTGCCTGCAACGGGATCATTTTCCTTCTTGCTGCTGCTGTCGCCGCTGTCCTTGCCGCATGATGCGAAAGCGCCTGTGATCATAATGCATCCCATAAATAATGCTGTTAATTTTTTCATGTGTTTTTACTCCTTAACAATTAAGTATATAAGTATATATTTCACCCCATGGAGCTTCTGCTGCCTTTGGGTAAACAACGTGGTATTATGTGCCTGAGATCAGAATGTGTAGCGATCGAGCTTTGCGACCTTGTTTTCATCCTCATCATCGAAGAGATAGAGAGTGTCGCCGTCAACTGTATATTCAACACTTGACTCGTTGAATTCCTTCTTGAAGATCGGATTGTCGCTGTTTACAGTGAGCTTTGTACCGCTGGTGGTATAGTTCATGACGTCAGCGAACTTCATGAGCATTTTCTCGCCCTTGATGATAGCTCTGAGGGAATCCTTGTCCATACCTTCGGCGTCTTCCATCATGCTCTGAGTAAGCTGGTCGCTGAATATTCCGCCGGTGAACTTGTATTCACCGTCCAGTGTGGAGGAATCAGCGCTGCCTGTTCTTGTGAGCACCAGTATGGGCTGAGTGAACATAGCTGCTGTATCTTCGTCAAGCTCATCGAGAGCTGACTGATCGATGCCGAGAGAATCAGCGTCCATTTTTACTGTTATAGTTGTTCCGTCGTAGGATACGGAGTTCTTTCCCATGGTGATGCCGTCCATCCAGAGAGAACGGTCTGACTTGAAGTACATTACGGTTGACATATCAACGTAGAGAGCACCCTTGCCGCCGTCTTCAAAGGCGAGCATAGCATCAGCGCCATCGGATTCAAAGCCGCCCCACATACCCTTGATATCTCCGCCAGCCGGATCCGGAGCCTCATCACGGGTAACGATGGGCATACCGTCTGAGTAATTGGTGCTGCCGCCGTTTCCGCTGCCGGAGGTGGCCTTTTCGGTAGTTGGCTCAACAGACTCTGTTACCTCTTCGGTGGTCGATTCGGTTGTGCCTTCTTCTGTTGTGGTCTCATCCTCATCGTCGTTCTCATTGTACTTGGGATCGCTCTCGGAGAGGCTTGACTTGTTCTTTTCCTTTGAGGAGCTGTCATCGTCGCCATCATTTCCGCATGAGATAAGAGCGGAAGAGAGTACGAGACAAGCTGACAGAATTGCTATAAGTTTCTTTTTCATTTTAGTTTCCTTTCATGGCATGACCTGCCGCAGGTCGGTTATTCTCATTTTACTGTACTATTATATCACCCTGTTCTGCGGTTTTCAAGTAAAAATTAAAAAAGTTTCCGGAATGTAATGTTTTTTTAATTAATATGACTGCATTTTGTCTAATCTGACAGGAGATCTGCTGCTTTCAGGCTCTTTTCTGCGCCTGACGGGAATTTTTTATTTGACGAAAGGATAAGATTGTGGTATAATATCAGATAATATACTCATTATATTGAAAGCAGGTGAGAGTATGGAATTTTTTGCTGTGCTTGCGGTCGTGATCGTGCTTTGCATTGTACTTGGCGTCAGTGCGGACGTAATGATAATGGGAGCCGTTGGACTTGCTGCATTCATCATATTTGCTATGACCATACTTTTCATCTTTTTTGCCGGCAGACTGCTGCGTTCACACAGAACGGAAGCGGTCTTCCTCAGAGTTGACAAGCCGGAGGGACAGCGTTTCCGCTGTGCATACTACGAGGCCGGCGGCAGGGAGTATCCCTGCGTTTTTCCCAGTGAGCCCAGTATCATGTACCGGGAGGGAAAACGGTGTATGGTTTTTCTCCACACAGCCTCGGGAAAGGTGTTTGACAGATTTGCTGCAACTACCTGTATGCTTGGACTTGCATTGAGTCTTGTCATATCGGCAGGCATCATATATTTAGGGATTGTTTTTTTCAGATAAAGGAGGTAATCACATGGAAGGACATATTTGCGGAGACGGCGGTATCCACGAGGATATTGTTGCAAAGGTTTCGGCTGAGCTGCCGGATGAGGCACTGCTTGCTGAGGCTGCTGAGCTGCTCAAGATATTCGGTGATCCCACAAGGCTCAGGATAATATCAGCGCTCTGCCGCAGTGAGCTCTGTGTATGTGATATCGCAAGGCTGCTGGGCATGACTCAGTCAGCCATCTCGCATCAGCTCAGAGTGCTGAAGCAGGCAAGGCTCGTCAGCTCACGCAGGGACGGAAAGACTATATACTACTCCCTTTGCGATGACCATGTGCAGACGATATACAGCTATGCTCTCGAACACGTAATGGAGTGATGATGCGGTATATAGATTTTCATACACACGCTTTTACGGACAGCCTTGCCGAGAGGGCAATGTCCAGACTTTCAGGCATAAGCGGGATCACTCCTTTTACAGACGGCACTGTAAGGGATCTTAAAAGAGCTATGGCGGAAAGAGGGATATCCTCGGCTGTTGTCCTGCCCATAGCAACTAAGCCTTCACAGCAGACCGATATTAATAACTGGGCTGCTGATACCAACGGGAGCGGGATCATCTGTTTCGGCTCGGTACATCCTGATGCAGAGGATAAGGCTGAGGAAGTGCGCCGGATAAAGGAGCTGGGGCTGCGTGGCGTGAAATTTCATCCGGAATATCAGCGCTTTTCTCCGGATGATGAAAGGATGTTCCCGGTGTATGAAGCAATGTCTGAACTGGGGCTCATCGCACTGTTCCACGGCGGAGCGGATCCTTATGCCGAAGGTGAGATAAGAGCGACTCCACGGAGCTTTGCGGCACTTGCCGGTGCGTTCCCGGAGCTGAAGATAGTTGCCGCTCACATGGGCGGACTTATGCTTTGGGATGACGCTGAAAAATATCTTGCAGGAAAATACAGCAACCTGTGGTTCGATACAGGTGTTACCGGAAGATATATCGATGATGATACGATGCTCAGACTTATCCGTAAGCAGGGGGCGGAGCGTGTGCTTTTCGGCAGCGATTGTCCCTGGGATGATCCGGCAAACGAGATCGCTCTCATTGAAAGACTGCCCTTGTCACAGGATGAGAAGGAGCAGATATTCTTCCGGAATGCGGAGAAGCTGCTGGGGCTTGGCTGAAAGGGCTGCTCCGGGTACAGAGCTTTTGCCGGAAACGAAATATTAACTTCTGACAATATACTTTCTCAAATATTTAAAAGGATGGAAATAGCTTGAAAAGATTACTGTTTATCGGCGATGTTGTGGGAAAGGCGGGCTGCGACTTCCTTACGGCAAAGCTGGGACTTATAAAGAAACAATACGACATTGACGTCACTGTTGTCAACGGAGAAAATTCTGCACAGGGCAACGGCATAACAAGGTATTCAATGGATATGATCATATCTGCCGGAGCGGATATCATAACCACCGGCAATCATGCTTTCCGCCGAAGGGAGGCTCTCGATATATACGAGGAGGACTATATAGTCCGCCCTGCTAACTACCCCGAAGACGGATGTATAGGCCGGGGCGTCTGCACCCTTGATATGGGTGCGTACTCCGTAACGATAGTGAACCTTATGGGTACTGCTTTCATGGATCCGCTGGACAATCCCTTCACCAAGATCGACAGCATCCTTGAAAATACGGATCAGAAGAATATATTCGTGGACTTCCATGCGGAGGCGACTTCCGAGAAGAAGGCCATGGGCTACCACCTCGCCGGAAGAGTTGCCGGCGTTTTCGGCACTCACACTCATGTCCAGACTGCTGACGAGGCGATACTTGAGGGCGGAACGGCCTATATCACCGATGTTGGCATGACCGGCCCTGAATATTCCTGCCTGGGCGTGGAGATACAGCCGGCAGTAGAACGTTTCAGATTTCATATGCCTGTCAGATTCAAGGAGGCTTCCGGTGATTGCTTTTTATGCGGAGTTATAGCAGAATTTGATGAAAAAAGCGGCAAATCGCACAAAATTGAAAGAATAATTGTAAGATAATTACCAAAAATGTGTTCAACCACTTGAAATTTTCCTGATTATAGGTTATAATATAAGTGTACTGATAGACTGCTTGGCAGATCCAATATTATTTGTACAAAAATCCACTAACAGGAGGGTCATATCATGGAGATATTAAAAGTTTCATCGCATTCTTCACCAAATTCAGTTGCAGGAGCTATCGCCGGAGTGATCAGAGAACAGAAGGCTGTAGAAGTGCAGGCTGTAGGAGCAGGCGCTGCTAACCAGGCTGTTAAGGCTATTGCTATTGCAAGAGGATATCTTGCTCCAATCGGCATAGATCTTATCTGTATCCCTGCATTCGCAAATATCCAGATAGACGGCGAGGAAAGAACCGCTATCAAGCTCATCTGTGAGCAGAGATAAGCGAGAAAACTTTTTATTTAATACTGGATCTTTGGGCGGACTTGTGCCGCCCTTTGTTTATGTTATGCGGAGGATGATCTATGGCTGCAAATCTGTTTTCTGAGATAGAATACCTTAAGGGCGTGGGTAAGGCCAGAGGAGAAAAATACCGTAAGCTGGGCATTAATTCACCATATGAGCTGATATACCATATCCCGAGGGCATATCTGGATTTCCGTGCTCATGTGCCGGTGGCTCAGGCTGTGCTTAATGATTATAATGTGCTGAAGATCACCGTGTTCAGAAAGCTCCCTCCACAGAGAGTGAGAGGCGGACTTGTCATATGCAAGGCGGCTGCTTCTGACGGCATAAATGACATACTGATCGTTGTATATAACAATGTATACTACTTTCAGGCTCTTAAAGAGGGCGGTACTTATTATATGTACGGAAAAGTTACAGGCAGCTATCTGCGGAAGGAGATAAGCTCTCCGGTATATATAAGTGCTGATCAGGATGTGCTCATACAGCCGGTGTATCATCTTACACAGGGGCTTTCTGTGAATATGGTCAGGAACAGTATGCGGCAGGCTCTTGATATCATGCATAAGGAGCCCTTTGAGACTCTTCCGCCGGAGATACTCCGCAGATATGAGCTGTGTCCGCTGGAGGAGGCTCTGGAAAATATCCATTTTCCCTCCGGTGATATGGCAGCTGAGACCGCAAGGCGCAGGCTCGCTTTCGATGAGCTTCTGAAATTGCAGCTCGGTATGTCACTTATGAAAACAAGGAGCAGGAAGAATACCGCATATAAAATGGACAGCAGCATAAGTGTTCAGCCCTTTACAGAGGGACTGCCCTTTGAGCTGACTGACGATCAGAAAAAGGCTGTATCAGAGATAACAGCAGACCTTTGCAGGGATGTTCCTATGAACCGCCTATTGCAGGGAGATGTGGGCAGCGGAAAGACCGCAGCGGCGGCGGCAGCCTGCTATTTTGCCGCAAAAAACGGAGTTCAGTCTGCACTTATGGCTCCCACAGAGATACTTGCTGCTCAGCATTATAATACTCTCTCCGGATTCCTTGAGCCCTTCGGCGTTAAGGTGTGCCTGCTGACGGGTTCGGTGACTGCAAAGAAAAAGGCTGCTCTCCGTGAACAGATAGCCTCCGGAGAGGTAAATGTCATAGTCGGCACCCATGCGATAATACAGAAGGACGTTGAGTACAAGAACCTTGCACTGGTCATAACTGATGAGCAGCACCGTTTCGGCGTGGCGCAGAGAGCAGCTCTGGCAGAAAAAGGGGACTCTCCTCACAAGCTGGTAATGTCTGCAACTCCTATCCCACGCACGCTTGCACTTATTATATATGGAGATCTTGATATCTCCGCAATAACCCAGCTCCCGGCCGGACGAAAGCCGGTGAGTACCTATGCGGTAACAGGCAAGCTCCGAAGCAGAGCCTTCGGATTTGTCCGTCAGCGCCTTGACGAAGGCAGGCAGGCTTACGTGGTCTGCCCTATGATAGAGGAAAGCGAGAGCGAGCTCTTTGCAGTGAAGAGTTATGCGGAAAATGCGGCGGCAGGCGACCTGAAAGGCTATACCACAGCTCTTCTCCACGGAAAAATGTCTGCGGCAGAAAAAGACCGCACTATGAAGAAATTTCGTGACGGTGAGATACAGGTGCTTATCTGCACCACTGTTGTTGAGGTAGGGGTAGATGTGCCCAATGCGGCAGTAATGGTCATCGAGAACGCTGAACGCTTCGGACTTTCACAGCTCCATCAGCTCAGGGGACGTGTGGGACGTGGACAGTATGAGAGCTCGTGTATACTCATTACGGATAATACATCTGATGACTGCGTTAAGCGGATGAAGATAATGTCATCCACCACTGACGGCTTCAGAATATCTGAGGAGGATCTGAAGATGCGTGGACCGGGAGACTTCTTCGGCAGCGCTCAGCATGGACTTCCGCCCCTTAAAATTGCAGATATTGCCTGCAATATGGAGCTGATGAACAAGGCGCAGAACTGCGCACGGGAGCTGCTTGCGGCTGATCCGGAGCTGAAGGATCCAAGGAACCTGCCTCTGAAAATGGACGTTATGAGGCTCTTTAACAAGGACATCATAGGATGATATGTGGGATATCCTGTTCGCCTGTCGGGATATCCCTGTATTTCGCCGTTTCAGAGCAAAAATAAAAAAATCTGAAATTTTTTTCAAAAAATGCTTGACAAATCAAAAAAGCTGTGATATAATTATTATCGTCGTCAGGGACAAGACGACAAAAACGATGGAAAGCTGTGGGGGTTTAGCTCAGCTGGGAGAGCATCTGCCTTACAAGCAGAGGGTCACAGGTTCGAGCCCTGTAGTCCCCACCACATTGGCCTCGTAGTTCAGTTGGTTAGAACGCCTGCCTGTCACGCAGGAGGTCGACAGTTCGAATCTGTTCGGGGTCGCCATCATGCTTCTGTAGCTCAGTCGGTAGAGCAGGGGACTGAAAATCCCCGTGTCGTTGGTTCGATTCCGACCGGAAGCACCAAGATCAGGTGCAGATTTTGCAGGGGACGGATCGAAAGACGATCAGTCTTCTGTGATCCACTTGTTCAGTTAAAATGCGGATTTAGCTCATCTGGTAGAGCGCCACCTTGCCAAGGTGGAGGTAGCGAGTTCGAGCCTCGTAATCCGCTCCATAGTACTGGGGTAGCAACCTTGGTATAATAAATCCCGAAGCATTTGTTTCGGGATTTTTTGTTATATGACCTGGGGGAAGATATGGACGATAAAACAGCTCTCCTGTCACAGATAGACAGGCTGCATACCACTGATATGGGTACTGAGCGTATAAAGAAGAATCTCGGGCTGACTTGCCCGGATGCAGTTGCTTACTGTATGGGAGTTATAACTGATGAGAGGTCGGCTGTATACAGAAAAGGAAAGAACTATTACTGTGAGCTGGAAAATATCCGGATCACAGTCAATGCAGGCAGCTATACTATAATAACTGCTCATATAATAAAATGATATGGAGGATAATGAGGTGAAGATCACAAAGATCGTATTAGGGGTGCTTGCTGCGGTTTCGCTGGGGGCAGCGATCGCTATGGATTCTAATGGGGATGACAAGGTTTTTGCCATAGGTTCTGTGCCGGAGATGATATTGGTGCCTGTGTTTGCTGTTCTGGTACCGCTTCTGCTGCTTGTGATATGTATTCTTTCACTTGCAGGGAAGGTAGGTTATGGCGAGCGTGGAAAAGGGCTCTGTATAGCCGGCATTATTATATTTGGTATTGCAACTGCTTTTGTTTCTTATGTTACGATCGACAATAAGAAGGATCTGGTTACCATTAAGAAGCTTAAAAGCCCTGACAGTGAGCATATGATCTATTATTATGACGCAGATCTTAGTAATGACTTTACGGACACGAAGATACCGGGCATAGTTACTCTGCGCCGCACAGGATTTTTCACGTATGAGAAGAGCATATGCTGCACTGATAATGAAAAGGACAGGATAATCTGGGAGGATGATGGATATACATCGTTTATCGGCAAAGAAAAAAGCAAGTATTCATCCTACGGAGATTAAGCAATATAAAAATGTCGGAACAGGCTGATGAGGTGAAGATATGGAAAAAGAAATGCGGTATGCAGTGCTTATCGACGCTGATAATGTTGCTGCAAAATACACAAGATACATTCTGGATGAGGTGTCGAACTACGGTGTAGTTACATATAAAAGAGTGTACGGCGACTGGACAAGGCCAAATCTTGCAGGCTGGAAAAACATGGCGCTGGACAATGCTATAACTCCGGTACAGCAGTACAGCTATACCACCGGAAAGAACGCCACTGACTCGGCAATGATAATAGATGCGATGGATATCCTCTATTCCCATAATGTTGACGGTTTCTGTCTGGTGTCCAGTGACAGCGATTTCACAAGGCTTGCTATAAGGCTGAGAGAATCCGGAATGCACGTTATCGGCATGGGAGAGAAGAAAACTCCTAAGCCTTTCAGTACCGCCTGCAATGCCTTCAAGTACCTTGAAGTAATTGCTGAAGAGGAGACTCAGGGCGCCGGTGATGATAATGACAAGGTGGAGATGCAGACGCTTGAATCTGCTATCATCCGCATAATCGCAGAGAATGCCAATCTCCAGGAGGAAATAAATATCGGTGAGCTGGGAAGCCGCCTTCAGGGACGCTATCCGGACTTCGATGTGAGAAACTATGGATATTCCAAGTTCTCGCAGTTTCTCAAGGACTTTGACTGCCTCAGTTTCAGACAGGTGGGCAGCAGCATCCTCGTGTCGCAGAAGTCCGACAAGACTGATCTTCAGAGGATAGAGGATACGCTTGAGGCTATAGTCAGGACAAATGGCAGCAAGGGATACAACCTGGGCGAGCTGAAAAAACAGCTCTGCACAAAGATACCTGAATTCAGCGTAAAGACATACGGATATTCAAAGTTCAGCAGATTCATAGAAAATCTGCCGAAATTCAAGATAAAGAACAACACAGTAATGATATCGGATAAATAAAATAAGGAGGCGGCTGTATGAAAAGTAGTAAAGTATTCTATGCTCTTATGGCCGCCCTGCTGTTTATTTCGGTTTTTATGGGATACAGCTTCGCCAAAAGCATGGGACTGCTGAAGAAGTATCCGAAGCCGAAATACCTTACATATGAGGAAGAGAGCATCCGCCCGGCTTACAGGACTCTCAGCAAAAAGGAACAGGCGGTATATGAAGCTCTGTACAGAGGCATAAATGACCATAAGAAGGAGATCCCTCTTCCATATGATGTTTCCGGCGATACATACAACAAGATTTTCTGCATGATTGAAAAACAGGAGGGCAGGCTGTTCCAGCTTGATTCGGTCTACTATACGGCGAATAAGGTCCGCAATGCTCAGATAGTCTACAGGGTGGATGAGGAAGAGTACGAGAGAATGGCGGCTGAGCTTGACAAGGCTGTGCGGCAGGCAACTCTGGACGTGGCACCTAATGCCAATGACTACGACAAGGTAATGAGGATACATGACTACCTTGTAAGAAACTGCAAATACATCGAATCTGACGAAACAGGGCTAAGCTCAACATCCTATGGCTGCCTTGTGAACAGAAAGGCGAACTGCGAAGGCTATGCGAAGGCGTTTAACGTGCTTTGCGAGAAGGCTGGGGTACAAACTGTTCTTATAACGGGAGTGGCGGACGGAGAGAATCACGCCTGGAACCAGGTTTTGGTTAACGGAGCGTGGTATAATATAGATGTGACGTGGGATGATACTGATATAGGCGGAGATATGAGGAGAATGTACTATCTTTGCGATGATGATGAGTTCTACAAAACGCATATGCCTGATAAGGAGTCGTTTGAGCCGTTCCCCTGCAATGGTGAAAACGGCGGAGGAAGCTACTATAAAATGAACGGCCATTTTGCCGAAACAATGGATGACGCAAGGGAAATAATCCTGCGTGAGCTGAAAGCGGGCTCAAGTGAGATAGATATAAAGTTTGCGACAGAAGAACTGTATGACAGGTTCAGAAAAGAATACGTGGAGGATCAGAAGGTGTTCGGCCTTATATATGAAGCGGGGCGGGATGACAGCTCGGGAATGACTATATCGGTGAGAGAAAACCGCCCGGAGCTGCATATGACGGTGATTCTGACATAAGCCATGTCATATTGCACACAAAAAACGGTGACTGGTCAGCCAACGTTGTAGGAAAATACGGGTTGACAAACCCGAATAAAGGTGATATAATAATAAAGCTGTCGACGGAGGAGTCAAGCGGCG
>LVAK01000058.1 GCA_001604035.1 Clostridiales bacterium Firm_05 | reverse complement strand
GACAATGTTGATACCGACGTTATAATCCCTGCAAGATATCTTAACACCAGCGACCACTCTGAGCTGGCTTCACACTGTATGGAAGACCTTGACAAGACCTTTGTCAGCCGTGTACAGCAGGGAGATATCATAACCGCCGGCTGGAATTTCGGCTGCGGCTCTTCCCGTGAGCACGCTCCAATTGCTATAAAAGCCAGCGGCATATCCCTTGTTATCGCTAAAAGCTTTGCACGTATATTCTACCGCAACGCTATAAATATCGGCCTTGCTATAGTAGAATGCCCTGAAGCTGCCGACGGTATCTCTGAAGGCGATAAGGTGGAGGCCGACCTGGACAACGGTATCATCCGTGACCTCACTACAGGTACGGAATACAAAACTTCTCCCTTTCCGGAGTTCGTTCAGAAAATAATCGAGAACGGCGGACTTATGGAGTCTGTTGCCAAGGGTATCATAAAATAAAGGAGCGTCCTTATGGAATTCAGCATAGCATTGTTAAAAGGCGACGGCATAGGGCCTGAGATAGTAGACAGCGCCGTTGCGGTACTTGAAAAAACAGCAGCTAAGTTCGGACATAAATTCAGCTTCACTCCATATCTTATAGGAGGATGTGCCATTGACGAAACAGGCATCCCCCTTCCACCGGAAACAATAGAGGGCTGTCTCGCTTCGGACAGCGTTCTCCTCGGAGCAGTGGGCGGCCCGAAATGGGACGATCAGCCCGGAAACAACCGTCCGGAAAAAGCTCTCCTGGGAATACGCTCTGCACTGGGACTGTTCACAAATCTCCGCCCTGCCAAGCTGTATCCTGCGCTCCGTTCAGCCTCTCCGCTGAAAGATGAGATAATCGGCAGCGGATTCGATATCATGATAGTACGTGAGCTGACCGGCGGAATATACTTCGGCGACCGTGGATACCGTGAAGGAAAATATGGTCAGGAGGCATATGACACCGAGGCATACAGCATCACTGAAATAGAGCGCATAGGCCGTGTGGCTTTTGAAACTGCCATGAAGCGCAGCAAACGTGTATGCAGTATCGACAAGGCAAATGTCCTTGAATCCTCAAGACTGTGGCGCAGGACGATGCACAGTCTCTCAGAAGAATATCCAGAGGTGGAGTACAGCGATATGTTCGTGGACAACGCCGCAATGCAGCTTGTCCGTGATCCCGGACAGTTCGATGTCATCGTGACCTCAAATATGTTCGGGGATATACTCTCAGATGAAGCCTCGCAGATAACCGGCTCCATAGGTATGCTTGCATCTGCTTCCCTGGGAGATACTGCAAGGGGGATGTATGAGCCTATCCACGGCTCTGCTCCCGACATCGCCGGACAGAATAAGGCCAATCCCATTGCAACTATACTCTCCGGAGCTATGATGCTGCGTTATTCATTCGGGCTCTCCGCAGAGGCTGATGCTATTGAAAGTGCAGTGGACAGGGTGCTGGATGCAGGATACCGCACCGCCGATATCCTCGGCAGTACGGATACGGCTCCGCTTACCTGCACGGAGATGACAGAAAAAATAATCGAGGTGCTTTGATAAATGAATCAGAAGATACAGACACTCTGCCGCAAGCGTGACCTGCTGGTGATATTCAGGGGGCTTGCCCAGGACGAATGTTTCCGCAGACTTATGGTGCTTCTCGGCTCTGACAGCGAGGATCAGTCCAACTTTATGGCCGATTACTCGGATTTTGTCACCGAGCTGTACAACAGCGGAACTGCTGATCTGGCTGAACATCTGCTGAAGATAACTCTCGAGGACGAGAATATCTACGTTACAAATTCAGCCAAGGGAAAAGCTGCGTCACTTCCGGTACAGGAGTGCCTGATGCACGAGCTGAAATTCATACAGGAGCTCTCTGAGCTCACCCCGGAGGATTTCACAGATGATATGGACTATGATGAATACATCCCCCGCTGGGAAAATTCACCGGTGGATATCATAGGCAGCTACATGGAAAGAGTACAGCTCATAGGCAAATTCGGCTATGGAAAATTTGCACGCCACAAGATGTTTGTAGTCAGGAACGGCTGCCTCGTACCGGTAAAATTTCCGGATCCGCAGAAGCTGTCCGACCTCTACGGCTATGAGCGTGAGCGCAAAGCAGTGGAGGATAACACCCTTGCTCTCCTCAACGGAAAGCCTGCTCAGAACGCCCTTCTCTACGGCGATGCAGGCACAGGCAAGTCCTCTACGGTAAAGGCTCTTGTCAACGAGTACGCAGACCGTGGGCTCAGGCTCATTGAGATGACCAAGGATCAGCTCAGGGAGATACCTGAGATAATCGGTCAGATCTGCGAGGATCCGCTTAAGTTCATAATTTTCATCGATGACCTTTCATTCACCTCCGGCGAGGACTGCTTCGGAGCGCTGAAAGCTATGCTGGAGGGCTCTGTTTCTGCAAGAGCAAATAATACCATAATTTATGCCACAAGCAACCGCCGCCACTTGGTCCGTGAATCATTCTCGGACCGTGAGGGCGATGACATACACCGCAACGACACCATGCAGGAGACGCTTTCGCTCTCTGCCCGCTTCGGACTGAGAGTGAATTTCAGCCGTCCGGATAAGAAAACATTCACTTCCATAGCCTCTGAGCTTGCAAAGAGCAAGGGCATCACCATGCCGGAAGAAGAGCTTGCTCTCAAAGCCGAGCAGTTCGCCATATCCTCCGGCAACGGACGTTCGCCAAGGACTGCAAAGCAGTTCGTGGATCAGCTGCTCAGTGAGAAATAAATACTGTCTTAAGTATTTCTTAATCAAAAACATGATATAGTACCAATGGAGGAGCATTACTCTTCCGTTAACTGTATATTAAAATTTATTTATTGGAGGACTACCATGAAAAAACTTTTAGCTACATTATGTGCACTCACACTCACACTTTCACTTGCTGCCTGTGGGGATAAGGACAGCAGCCCGGAGAAGAACAGCAGCAAGAGCAGTTCTGCTTCATCAAAGGATGAAAGCAGCAGCAATATCACTCCGGAGCAAGAAGCCGAAGTCTTTGAAGAGATCGCAAGAACATATACTGTCAGCGGATACACATCATCCGGTGATGTTCCCGAAAAATTCAAAGACATGGAAAAATATAAGGATAAGCTCAATGAAGAGGGCGGAGTTACCATAACCAAAGACGGGGTACTTCATATTGACGGAGAAGAATATCAGCTCACAGCACAAAAGGTCGAATACAATCCTAAATACGAATATGAAGGCAAAACGATAACCTGCGGTGTGACCGGCTGTGACTTTTCACTCAAAGGCTTTGAACACAATATAAATACCGTTTCAAAAGACTATGAAGGCTATGCTGCACTGAATTATTGGGAATTTCCTTCTTATACTGAGTATGACGGACGCGATAATTGTGGTACTACAGGAATACAGCTTTTTTACAGCCCGAAAGGCTCATCACTTACTACGATATCATTAATGCTCAGCTGCGATTATGTTAAAACTATTGATCTGGATCCATTGACAGATGAGATCAAAGCAGATGCTTTTCAGTGTCTCGCCGGCGAATACACCTATCGCAGCGGATATTTTGAAGATGAAAGCTGTTCTATCAAAAGATATGCTGATCCTTCCAGCGACGAAGTAAAGAAGATATTTAAGGATGACCCTGTTACTATATCTGAAGACGGTGTGCTTCACTTCGATGGTAAGGACTATCAGCTCGAATATCAAATTTTTAAAACAGACGAAGCAATATTCTGCGTTGAAGGGAACGGTTGTTCCGCAATTCGCGATGGTTTCGGCTTCGACGGAGTAGGCGCAAAGGATTACTCAGGAGTAGTTTTTATAGAGTCAAGCGACTTTGATATAGACTATGATGGTGATAAGATCACTATTGAAGCAATCGAGATAAACATTAAAGATGATAATTCAGAAGAATCTTGTCTCACCTTGAATTTCGACCATGTAATAAACTGAATAAAAGTATTGGAGGACTACCATGAAAAAACTTTTAGCTACATTATGTGCACTCACACTCACACTTTCACTTGCTGCCTGCGGGGATAAGGACAGCAGCTCGGAGAAGACAAGCAGCAAGAGCAGCTCTTCTTCGTCAGAGAAAAAGTACAACGAAAATGACGATGACGACAATTCCGTCAGCACTGATGATGAGAGGAACAGCGAGATAAGTGCAGACGAAGAAGCTGAGGCTTTCGAGAAACTCTCCGGCTCATACTATATGACCGGATACGGCACAAGCGGAGAGGTCTCCGGAAAATTTGAGGATATGTATGTATATCAGGATGCCATCAACGAGGAAGGCGTGACCATATCAAAAGACGGTGTTCTTCATATAGAAGGAGAGGATTATCAGCTCTTGGCTCAGAAGATCGAGGATGAGAAGATGATCTTCAGCATTAAAGGCAGCGGATTCTCACTTCAGGATTATGAGAAGAAATACCGCTGTGCTTCAAAAGACTATGAGGGCTTTGCCGTACTTGAGTACACTTCGCAGCCGATCACATCGGACTTCGAGGTCATGGACTCAAACGGCAATGTCATAGATGCCTATATCAATATCAGTCTCAGCTACAGCCAGAAGGGCAGTACGTCCTCAAATGTATCAATATCACTCGACACCGATAAACCTGAAAAGAACTACCAGGATCCGCTGACAGATGATGAAAAGGCTGAGGCTCTCAAAGCCATTGCCGGAAGCTATGAATTCAGCTACGGAATGAATAACACCTCCGATTGCTCTATCGAAAGATACGCAGATGCTTCCAGCGATGAGGTAAGAAAGATCTTTGAGGATGATCCTGTTACAATTTCCGAGGACGGCGTTCTCCATTTCGACGGCAAGGACTATCAGCTTGAACCGCAGGAATTCGGTGACAACAAAGGATTATTCAGCGTTGAAGGCTGCGGCTTCTCAATGAAGGAGTACAAGCACGGCATAGGTCTTGACGTATCATCAAAGGAATACTCCGGTGCAGCTATTGTAAAATACAGCGTTTCATCCTTTTCATTTGGTGATGATACAACGATAATACCGTCAATATCAGTCTATGTTACAGACAGCACTTCAGAATCAGCTCAGGTTTCCTTCGATTTTGAACGTGAGGATTAAATAAAAAAGGAGGTATCTTAAAATGATAAAGATACATACAGAAAAAGCTCCCGCAGCAGTGGGACCATATTCACAGGCAGTAGTTTCAAACGGAATGGTATATACCAGCGGTCAGATAGCTATCGATCCTGCTACAAATTCCGTAAGGACTGAAACTATCGAAGAGCAGACAGAACAGGTCATGAAGAACTTAGGACAGATCCTCCGCACAGCAGGCTCATCCTTCGAGAAGGCTGTAAAGACCACCTGTTTCCTCGCTGATATGAACGACTTTGCAAAGTTCAACGAAATTTACGCTAAATATTTCACAAACCTTCCTGCAAGAAGCTGCGTGGCAGTAAAGACTCTTCCAAAGAACGTTCTCGTTGAGGTAGAGGTCATTGCCGAAAGCAGCCTGTAAAATGAATCTGAACATCCAGACGACCAACAGGGATAACCACGGGGAGAGATAATTAAGGAGAATTAATATGAACGTACATGAATTACAGGAGGCAGTCCTCAAGCTGAAAAAGGAAACAAATACCGCTATTCTCGCCCACAGCTATCAGGCAAGAGAAATAGTGGAGATAGCCGACTTCACCGGCGACAGCTATAAGCTCAGCGTTGATGCTACCAAAACTGACGCTAAGAACATCCTCTTCTGCGGAGTACACTTCATGGCTGAAACAGCAAAGATGCTCTCACCTCAGAAAAGAGTATATCTTGCCAACAGAGAAGCAGGATGCCCTATGGCTGAACAGATGGACAGGGAGATGATATCCGCTCTCCGTGAAGCTGAGCCGGACAGAACTGTGGTTGCATATATCAACACCACTGCTTCTCTCAAGACAGTATGCGACGTATGTGTTACCTCATCCAGCGCTCTTAAAATAGTAAAGGCTCTTGACGCTGAAAAGATACTCTTCATACCGGACTGCAACCTGGGCGACTATGTTAAGAGGAACTGCCCCGACAAGGATATAAAGCTCCTTCAGGGCGGATGTCCTACCCACGCAAAGGTAACTGTTGCTGAGGTAATGAAGGCCAAGGAAGAGCATCCCGGCGCACTTTTCCTCGTTCATCCTGAATGTCAGCCAAAGGTAGTTGCTCTTGCAGACTATGTGGGCTCTACATCGGGCATTATGGACTATGCAAGGAAATCCGGTGCAAAGGAATTCATCATCGGCACCGAGACTTCTATCGCAGAGCATTTGCAGTATGAATGTCCTGAGAAGAGATTCTATCCTGTGACCAAGGACATTATGTGCCATAATATGAAGATAACGACTCTCCCCGATGTATACCGCTCACTCCTGGGCATTGCCGGAAAGAACGGCGAAGCATTTGAGATACTCATGGATGATGAGCTGATCGCTCAGGCAAGAAAATGCATCGATGAAATGATAAGGCTCGGCGGCTGATATGACAGAACTTGTATCAAAACTCCATGAGACCGGCGATCTTTCAGACAGCGAGCTCGCTCTTCTCATCGAAACAGATGACGCCGCAGCCGCTGAACTGCTGAAAAAATATGCAGACGAAACAAGGAGAAAACACTACGGCACAAAGGTGTTTCTCCGTGGACTTATCGAAATATCATCCTATTGCAGAAATGACTGCCTGTACTGCGGTATCCGCCGCAGCAACAGGGATGCTGACCGCTACAGGCTCAGCCGTGAGGACATACTGTCATGCTGTGAGAACGGCTATGA
>LVAK01000057.1 GCA_001604035.1 Clostridiales bacterium Firm_05 | reverse complement strand
ATGCCGAAGCCCCTCTTCAAGGTACTGGGCGATCCCATGCTGGAATGGGTGATCGCAGCCTGTGAAAGCGCAGGTATTTCCGATATATGCGTAGTCAAGGGATTCATGGGCGAAATGATCGACGAGTACCTGAACGGCAGATACAAGACCGTTCTTCAGGCAGAGCGCCTCGGAACAGGTCATGCAGTAATGCAGGCTATCCCCTTCATGGAGGAGGACACCGACGGCAACACTCTTGTACTCTGCGGTGATGCTCCCTTCATCGATGCCGAAACTATCGGCCAGGCTCTTGAATACCACAAGCAGCAGGGCAATGCCGCTACAGTGATAACCTCCGAGCTGGACGATCCTACAGGCTACGGCCGTATACTCCGCACCGATTCCGGTATCAGCGGTATCGTGGAGCAGAAGGACGCAAGTAAGGAGCAGCTCAAGATCAAGGAGGTCAACTCCGGCGCTTACTGGTTCAGAACAGCCGACCTCATCGACCTTCTCGGAAAGCTGAACAACGACAATGTACAGAAGGAATATTACCTTACAGATACTATATTCATCGCCCTCAGTGAAGGCAAGAAGGCAGGCGCATTCAAGTCGGCCAATCCGGAGCTCATCCTCGGAGCAAACGACAGAAAAGACCTGCTCGAATTGAACAATATTGCCAGAAAGGCTGTTATCGAAAAGCACCTTGAAAACGGTGTTGAGTTCACCTGCACAGACGGCGTTGTGATCGAGCGCAGTGTTGAGATCGGTGCCGGCACGCAGATACAGCCCAACACTATTCTCAGAAAGGGTACTAAGATCGGAAAGAACTGCATTATCGGCCCTAATGCGCTGGCAGACCACTGCACATTCGGTGACAATATCACATTCAACGCCTCACAGGCATATGATTCAACTATCGACAGCAACGTTACAGTCGGACCTTACGTACATATCCGTCCGGACAGCCATATCAAGTCCGGAGTACATATCGGAGACTTTGTGGAGATCAAGAACTCCACTATCGGCGAAAAGACTGCCATCGCTCATCTGGCATACATCGGCGACAGCGATGTCGGAAAGAAGGTCAATATCGGCTGTGGAACAGTTACCGTAAACTACGACGGTATCTCAAAGAGCCGCTGCGTTATCGGTGACAGCTGCTTCATCGGCTGCAACACCAACCTCATAGCACCGGTAAAGCTTGGCAAGGCTGTATATACTGCCGCCGGAACAACAGTTACCCGTGATGTTCCGGATTACGCTCTTGCGATAGACCGTGGCGTAATGAAGGTCAACGAAGGATATACCCTCCGAAAGCTCAAGGGCAGCAAGTAAATACAAGAAAAAAGGACGTCCGCTATGGACGTCCTTTTTAAAGGTATAGAAAATTTGAGTATTTCATTACACATAAACCCCGTTTTCTGTCTCGCAGAAAAATAACGCCCTTCATCGACACCCTCTCAAAAGCCGATCAAGGACGCTATTCAATTGGCGTGAAAGCGCACCCTCTATACGCCTTCACATATCGGCTGACACAAATTTCGCAGTGCCGTATACGATCCTTTTGCCTGCGTGGAACGATTGTAGAAACTTCTGCATCGTTATCTGCTGTTTTAGGCGATCAAACATATTATAGGCATTAATGTTCAATAACAGCTGTAATGCATAGTTCAGTATAATATTTATTAGTACGATCAATCCAGCGGAGTTTAAACCGGATTGGCTAAAACGGATCATATCTGCCGATCTTACAGGACACAAAAAATGTATCTGAATGTAATTATGCTGTGGACGAGAACCCCGATTTATCGGTGTATTCCGCATCCAACAATTGTATTATAAAGCAATACGACCTAAGAATCAATTGACAATATTGCTTGAATTTAGCACTTTATTGCTTAAGATTGTATATTATTTTATGTTATTATTTTATGAATAAATATACTTATTTTACCAGAGTTTCCTTAAAGGATTATTATTTAATTTCCGTATAGTCATCGCCTGTCACTTTTAACGTAGATTATAATTTTTTCCCGAAACACAGGCTTTATCCTCTTTAATACTTGAAGTATAATTTTAACGCTGTAATACGACAAGTGAAAAAACCGGAGCTTTTTTCGTTCCCTTCCAGCTTTGATTACTTTAATGAACGAAATATATCCGGCTGATTCTTGAAGAAATTTTGAATAATTTCGTGATTTTTCATTATTCTATCACAAATCATCCCCGCCCAGAAAAAAGGAGCCTTGCGGCTCCGTTTTCTTATAATATTCCCTCAGCAGCATCTTCAATGCATGATTCATAGTACTGCTTGCTCCAGCCGAACTCGAATTCGCTGAAAAGCTTAAGGCAGGCTTTTGCGCTTTCAACAGCAGCTTCTGCGCCTTCCTCATCGCCGCATTTTGTGAGCAGATACACTCCTGTTATCATTATCTCCAGAAGCTTTGTATCATTCTTGCCCTGAGGCTTATATCCGAATTTCATCAGCTTGAAAGCCTCTTTGTAATGCTTTGCAGAGCAGTCTGCAAGCGCAAGTGCGATATACATATCCGCCTGCTGCTGCAAGGGCTTCTTCTGAGAATAATTCTGAAGGAAATTGATGTTTGCCGTTCTGAAATCCTCAGCTTCACGCCATCTTCCCAATTTGCTCTGTGTCTTCAGCATCTCTATGCAGTAATTATACCTATCATCTCCGCTGAGCTTTCTTTCCTCCAGCATCTGAAGATAGAAATCAGCAGTCTTATTGTCATGTATCCTGTCGTAAAGCTTGACCAGTTGGATAATGTCCTCCGGTGCAGGCTTCTTAACATCTCTTACGAATGTATCTGCATACAGCTCACACAGCTCTCTGGTATAGCCTTCGCTGGTATATAGCTGATACACTTCTTCATATTTTCTCATCTCTGCACCGAATGACGGCAGCAGTGATCTTCCGAAATTATTCTTCCTGCGTTCTAACGGCGATAGCATAAGCTCTGTCCCTCCCGGCAGTATCCGACCACAGCCATGATACTTAGTAATCTCTGTACCAGTTAATTTTAGCACAAACTCAGCACTTAGTCAATATTTGTTGCGCTGTTTAGAACAAAACTGTTGAAATGCACAAAAAGCAAGCCTGATTTTTTCTTAATCAATTTATTGAACTATATGCTGATTTTAAGCTTATTTCAATAATTTGTGGTATAATATATAATAGTAAGTTATAGGCTGATGCAGTCGGTCCCATAGGCGGTTCCGGCTCAGATTACACCTTGTCGAAAAGGAAGGATGCTTTATGAGAATACTTGTTGTAGAGGATGAGATCCAGCTTGCTGACGCTCTCAGCGAGATACTCAGAAGAAATATGTATACCGTTGATACATCCTACAACGGCACTGACGGCCTGGACAACGCAATGAGCGGTGTCTACGACTGTATCATTCTTGATGTGATGCTGCCCGGGATAAACGGCTTTGAGGTGCTTAGAAAGCTCAGGAAGGAAAAGATCTCCACCCCTGTGCTTCTTCTCACAGCCAAGAGCGAGGTGGAGGATAAGATCAACGGCCTGGATATCGGAGCCGATGACTACCTGACAAAGCCCTTCGTCACAGGCGAGCTGCTGGCGAGGATACGTGCCCTTACAAGGCGCAAGGGCGAGATAATCGATGAAAACCGTCTTGATTACAACGGACTTGAGCTCAACAAGAGCACCTGCTCCGTGATATGGAACGGTAATGATGTCAAGCTCAGTCTCAAGGAGTACCAGATAATGGAGCTGCTCATCTCCAACCCCCACCAGATACTTCCAAAGGAACGCATAATCGAAAAGATCTGGGGATACGAGAGCGATGTGGAATACAACAACATAGAAGTATACATATCCTTCCTCAGAAAGAAGCTCTCCGTCATATCAGCTCCCGTACAGATAAAAACAGCCCGTGGTATAGGCTATTCTCTCGAATAAGGAGGTGCCGGTTCAATGTTCAGAAAAGCCCAGATGAAACTGTTCGGCATTATCACCGCAGTTCTTCTTGCTCTGTTCATAGCAGTTCTCGGCTCAGTAAATATCATAATGAAAATGGTCATGGAGCGTCAGTCAAGAACTGTCCTCAAGCAGATAGCAGCAGGAGTAGAATACGATGACGCCATTTCTGACTTCAACTACCTGCCGCCGGATAAATCCGAGCCTGACGACCGTGCAGAAGGCATCGCCCCCCCTTCCAAACCGGATAAGGAACCCGGCAGCGATACCACCGCAGCCGGTGCATCAGACAGGGAGGAAGAGACCACTTCTGCCGTTACTACAGAGGTAACTACAACAATCACTACAACAGCAGAAAATACCACTGTTACTGAAATAACAGAACCAGATACCGATGAGCCGGAAGAGGATTACCAGCAGGAATATGATGAGCCATATGAAGACGACCCTACAGAGCCCCCTGCTCAGGAACAGCCCGCAGCAACAGCTCCACCTGCTGTAACTCAGCCTGCTCCAACTAATCCGCCGACCAATCCGTCAACAACTCCTAACAAGGACAAGGCTCCTGAGAAAAAAGACGATGGCAAAAAGGACGATCACGGCGGAAATCAAAACGACCAGAATCAATATTACTACGATCCGAACCAGCAGTATCCCCAGTGGCCAGGCGATCCCAATATGTGGTGGTGGGGATGGTGGGGCTGGGGACAGCAATACGATCCCAACTGGAACAACTGGGGAGGTAACGGCGGCGGTCAGCAGCAGAACAATAATCAGTGGGGCTGGCCGTATTACCAGACTCCCAGACCGGAATGCGGCAAAGATGACGATGATAAATACGAGCCTTATGACGACAACGATGACGATGATGATGACGATCAAAGCGGCGGCATCGTAAAGAATGAAGAGAATGATTCCGAAAACAATGAAGGCATTCGTCCCCTCGGAAATACGATCAAGTCGGATAAGGCAGACAGCAGCATAAAGCAGGGCAGCAAAAAACGTGTCGGCGCTGAACAGGTTCCGAAAAACCTCGGCTCAATCGACTTCTTCATAGTCATGGCCGATACATCCGGTAATTTCCTCGCTTCACGCAATAACGATGAACTGAGCGAGGATACTGCTCAGAAGTATATTACCAAGATCCTCGACTCCGGCTCGGATACTGGTACACTCAACAACTTCCAGTTCTACCGTCAGGACAAGGACAACGGCACTCTCCTTGTGTTCACAGACAAGACCGCCGAGCTGAATATGCTCAATAAGCTCTACCGCACTACTATCGCTATAGGTATCATTTCATTCCTTGCTCTCTCCGCAGCTGCCTTCTTCCTCAGCCGCCAGATCATAAAGCCGCTGAAGATAGCCTTTGAAAAGCAGAAGCAGTTCGTATCAGACGCAAGCCATGAGCTGAAAACCCCTGTAACAGTTATCTCCGCAAACGCTGATGTTCTTGCCGGAGAGATAGGCGAGAACAAGTGGCTCACCTACATAAAATCGCAGACCGAAAGAATGAATATCCTCGTAAACGACCTGCTCCACCTCACCAGACTGGAGAACAACACCTCCACTGACTTCATTGTCACCGAATTCGACCTCAGCAAAGCTATAGTCAATACTGCCCTGCCGTTTGAGTGTCAGGCATTCGAGACAAATAAGAATTTCGTAGTCCAGGTCGAGGAAGGCATTTCTATAAGCGGCAGCGAAAAGCATATCAAGCAGATGGCCGCAATATTCATCGACAACGCCCTGAAATACTCCAAGGACGGCGGCACCGTCAAAGTCACTCTGGAAAGACTGGGCGATAAGAAGGTGTTCTCCGTATTCAATACCGGCCAGGGCATCAAGGAGGAAGACAAGGATAAGATCTTCGAGAGATTCTTCCGCAGCGACGAATCCAGAAACCGTGCTACCGGAGGCTACGGCCTCGGACTTGCTATCGCAAAATCTATCATCGATAAGCATAAGTTCAAGGTACACGTCGAAAACAATGAGGGCAGCAGCATCTGCTTCGTAGTAACAATGTAAAATAGTCACACCGGAGCATGATGCCTGTATAGTTGCATACGCTTGTTATTGAGGGAAACCCTTTTGAAAAAGGGTTTCTCTGACGGAGGCGGTCCCCTCTGTCACGATGTGACATCTCCCCGCACTGCGGGGAGTCACCCTCAAACTCCCTTCCTAAAACTTTCAGTTTTAAATTTTCCCCCAGATAGGACGCAACCCATGCTTAATAGCATGGGCTTTTTTATTTCTATGCGTCCTATCTGGGGGAAAATTAAGATTAAAAGTCTTTGGAAAGGGGTTCGGGGAAGAACCTTTCCTCAGAAAGGTTTTCCCCGAGTAACTAACATATACGATTATACAGGCATCATGCTCCGGTGCGACTGTTTTACATTTGTGCGTTGAAGAGGGCGGAGAGCTCGTATACTACGTCGTCGTTATCGGCATCGATATAAACAGCTTCGTTGATTGAAGAAAGGGACTTGAGAGAATCTATCTGCTCGTTATATCCGATAGTATAGATCGGGATGCCGTAGTGCTCAACAAGGACAGCAGCGTCGTCGTATTCAGCTCCTGTGTTACACATACCGTCGCTGAGGACAAATATCATTGTCTTTGCATTTGGCACCTCTGCTTTTTTCTTATTGAGCAGATCAATGCCCACGAGCAAAGCGTCATAAGTAGCTGTACTTCCGTTTGCTCTGAGATCATCAACTGCGCCTGCAAAATACGAACGCTGTTCAAGGTCATACTGAGCGATGGGAAGATTTACAGTAACGTCATCGCTGTAAGAAAGAAGTCCGACATAGTTATCGCTCTTGATATTCTTTGAAGCCTCAACAAGAGACTGTTTCAGGCGGTTCAGCGGATCGCCGCTCATGCTTCCGGAAACATCGGCGATAAAGAGTGCGATAGTCGGTGTTCCCGAATCCTTTTCCTGTTTCCAGAGGTGCTGTGCATTGATTATATCCGCACCGCTTATATTCTTTGTGTTGTACTGGTAATTCTTATCCGGATCAAAGCCATATGACTTGGCCTTATCCTGACAGGCATCGCTCATTGCGTATTCAAGGAACTGATCCAGTGCCTCCTGCTCTGATGAGCTGAGGTCGCCTACCATATAAAGCGGATTGCTGTGCTTATATCCAAAGGGTACAAAATCATAAGAGGACTTCAGAACAGCGCTGTTCACATAGGCCTGATATTCAGTAACACCTGCCTGGAGAGTACCGCTCTGCATAGCGTTTACCATCTGATCGGTAGTATAGCATACGAAGGGTATACTTTTCTGGAGCTGCTGGAACTTTCCGATAGCGCCTGCGCTGAGCATATCGCTGCTGTCGAAATACTGGAGCGAGTTAACGAGGAAGTTCAGACCTGTAGCCGAAGTATACGGGTATGTATAGCCCATCTGTATCTTTCCGTCAACAACTGCGGAAACGATATTCTCAAAATTCACTTCACCGTATTCGCTCTCGATCAGTGATACAGAGGTTTTGGATATTGCGATACCTGCTGTATTGGAAACGAGCTCCGGCTGAGCAAGCTTAAGCTTTGCGCCGTTCTGCATTGCAAGTGCGCCAAAGAGTTCATTTGACGGAGTATAAGCCTGCGGAACATAGACATTATTGCAGATATAGTCCGAAGCAGCACCCGAAGGTATGCTTCTTACGCTTACGGAAGCTGTCTGGCCGTTTGAGAGCTTGACTTTTTTATCATTGAATTCATTTGCAGTCTCATTCAGCCATCCGTTATTGGCTTTTCCGGCTTTTTCCGATGTAGAGAATATCTCTATGTCAACATCGCCTGAGCCAACGACTGTAAGCGGATATTTTACCTCAATATTCGGAAGATTTGCTGCCGAATTATCAGAATAATCTACAGTGCCCTTGGAGGGAGTTGAATCTCTTACAATTACATTGTCAAGAAGCTCGGCAAGTCTTTCCTCCGCATCCTCTGCTGAAAGGGATGCCGGCTGGATATCGCTTCCTTTACTGCTGTCCTTATTCTTGTTCTTTGCACCGCCGGCAATAGCGATTATCATTATCATAGTAGCTATAACGCCGACAACTGCGATCAGTATGGGAGTTTTTGTTTTATTCATTCCATATCACCGCTTTCAATTTCTTTCCTGTATTCTTTTATTGAATTTATAAGTATATCAAGAGACTGTACCTCAGCCTTGCCCGAATCCTCGCCTGTAAGCTGTGAGGCTTCGATAAGGAGATTGGTGTAGTCATTCAGGATCTTATCATTGCGTGCAAGGAGCTCACGGAGATAATTCTTATGCATACCTATCTCATCGCCTGTGGAAGACTGCATTATCGCTGTACGCTTGATAAACAGCTCCATGTTGCTCAGCATGACAGATTCAACGTCCTGATCCACTACTTCATACACTCCGCCGCTGTAGCTTATTGCTGTAAGAGTTGCAGATTTTTTCTTATGGAGCTCCCACTGCTCTATCATCTTGGCTGCTTCAATACGGCACGGGATATAGTCCTTCAGGTCTTTAAGCACCTTGATATAGCTCTCCGGATCGTCCAGGGATTCAAAGGTCTGCTCATTAATTATATAATCAGGCTGAAAGGCCTTGCGCCCTGAGCCCGCAAGCTTTACGAAGAAATAATTTCCGTAGCACAGGATAGCCATGAGAACTATGACTGCCACTATAGCCAATGGGGTGTTGCTTAGTATATTAGTTGCTCCGAAGATCAAAAGTCCCGAAGCAGCCGCTATCAGATTGAATATTATCTGGCCTGAGTATTTTTTCAATAGCTTTCACCTCTCTGAAGGTATATGATAAAACGCCGGAACAGCTAAGCGCATTCCGGGCGGCCGCAACGCAGCCATCCCCGGCCTGACCGGCGTATTTTGCACATCTTATAAAGGTAAATATAATATACACATATTATATACTATTCCCTCCGAAAAGTCAATGACTGAATAACGTCCGCTTTATTGCAGATACTATCATCGAAAGGAGTCCTTGCTATGAACATCACCCCCGAATCATACGGCGCAATGACACGCCGTGCTTCGCCTAAATCAAACGTCCTTGTCAACACAGCCGCAGCCTATACCACCGGCGGACTTATATGTGTGGCCGGACAGCTCATCCTGTCAGCTATAGAACGCTCCGGGCTCTCTCACGACACGGCTGCGCTCTGGACTTCGGTGATACTGGTCGCCCTAAGCTCCCTCCTCACCGGCCCCGGGATCTACGGAAGACTTGCCAAGCACGCCGGTGCAGGCACGCTCGTCCCGATAACCGGTTTCTCCAATGCGGTAAGCTCTGCCGC
>LVAK01000056.1 GCA_001604035.1 Clostridiales bacterium Firm_05 | reverse complement strand
CAAGGAGGTATTTTATGACTGCAAAAGAAGAGTTTATATCGATATACAATGAAAATATAAAACGTAAGGGAGCAGATAAGCTTCTTGAATACCTGCTGAAGTCGGATTTCTTCACTGCCCCCAGCAGTACACGCTTCCACGGCAGTTACGAGGGCGGGCTTGTACAGCACAGCCTGAATGTGTATCACTGCCTCAAGGACTACCTTTCCCGTCCGAGAACAAAGGAACTCTACGGCATGGACTATTCCGAGGAGACAATAGCGCTTGTAGCTCTTCTGCACGATGTATGCAAGGTGAACTTCTACAGCGTTGATTACCGCAACAAGAAGAATGATGAGACCGGAGTATGGGAAAAGGTGCCATACTATACAATAAATGACACTTTGCCATACGGACATGGTGAAAAGTCAGTTTACATACTCTCAGGATTTTTCTACGGTGAGGACAGACTTACCCGTGAGGAGGCATTTGCTATCCGTTATCACATGGGATTTTCCGGCATTGAGGATAAGAATTCAATAGGAAAAGCACTGGAGATGTATCCGCTGGCGCTGGCACTGAATGTGGCAGATATGGAGGCTTCTTATTACCTTGAAGGAAGCGATAAATAAGAAGTTCTTCATGTCGGTCAAGCCGAGGGAAGAAATACAGAACGTCCGTCCGGATTCGCTTTGCTGTCCGGACTGCTTCTCAGGAGGGACGCTGTCCCTCCTCGCACACCTCCCTGCCAGAGGATTAACACCCCTCTGGACTCCCATTTCTTACCGCCTTCGGCGTTTTTATCTTTTTGGTTTATAATTTGCATAAAGGAGTTTTTATATGAATTGGTACGATAACGCAATAATCTATCACATCTACCCTCTCGGATTCTGCGGAGCCCCGAAATTCAACGACGGCGGCGAAGTTGTATACCGTCTCGATAAGGTGCTGGAATGGATCCCACATTTCAAAGAAATGAACGTGGACGCTGTCTACTTCGGCCCGGTATTTGAATCCGTAGAGCACGGCTACGACACAACTAACTACAAAATGATCGACCGCAGACTGGGTGACAACAATTCCTTCCGCCATATCTGCGACGAGCTCCATGCCAACGGCATAAGAGTTATTCTGGACGGCGTTTTCAATCACGTGGGAAGAAAATTCCCACAGTTCGTTGATATACAGGAAAAAGGCCAGTCCAGCGGCTACTGCGACTGGTTTCAGAACCTGAACTTCGGCGGCCCTTCACCCTGCGGCGATCCCTTCTGGTACGAGGGCTGGAACGGCCACTACAACCTCGTCAAGCTCAATCTCCGCAACGTAGGGGTATGCGACCACCTCATCGATGCAATAAACTACTGGATCGAGGAATTCAAGATCGACGGAATACGCTTCGATGCTGCTGACTGCATAGACTTTGACTTCTTCAAGCGTATCAGAAGCTTCTGCAAGGGAAAACGTCCCGACTTCTGGCTCATGGGAGAAATAATCCACGGCGACTACAACCGCTGGGCAAATCCGGAGATGCTGGACAGCGTCACAAACTATGAGTGCTATAAGGGACTTTACTCCTCCCACAACGACAAGAACTACTTCGAGATAGACTATTCCATAAACCGCCAGTCAGGTGCAAACGGCGGTATCTACAGGAACATCAACCTTTACAACTTTGTCGACAACCATGATGTGAACCGTCTTGCAAGCACTGTCAACAATCAGGCCTATCTGCCGCTGATATATACTCTCATGTACGCAATGCCGGGCATCCCTTCTATATACTACGGAAGTGAATACGGCATACAGGGACGCAAGGAAAACAACTCCGACGACAATCTCCGCCCCTGCCTCTTCCTGCCGGATATGGAGCGTGAGAATACTGCCCTCTACAAACATATCGTCAAGCTGGGACGCATCTACCGTGCTTATCCTGCCCTTCGTACAGGAACCTATGAAAGGATAATGATAACCAATCAGCAGCTCCTATTCAAGAAGATACTTGGTGACCAGACGGTATATGTTGCACTGAATCTGGCGGACTATGAGTTTGACCTGAACTTCGGAACACATCTCCCTGCTCTTGTTGATGTCCTGGGCGGTAAGGAAATACAGACCGGAAACGGCAATGCTTATGTGAAAATGGCGCCGTACTCCTCTATGATAATCGTAGCTGACGATATCGTAAACGATCAGCCCGAAGAGGAGACAGCATCGCCTGAGCCTGAGGAGTTCATGGAGACCGAACTCGTTGAGGGAGCTAAGTACCGTCATTTCAAGGGCGGGGAATATGAGCTTTTAGCTGTTGCCCGTCACAGCGAGAATAATGAGGAGCTTGTAATATACAGATCACTGAAGGACGGTCAGGTCTGGGCAAGACCTAAGACCATGTTCACCGGAAAAGCCGGCGACGTCAGAAGATTCACGAAAATAAGCTGACAAAAAATGAATAAATAACGAGCATCCGTCAATAATAGTCATAAGACCGGTATTGACGGATGTTTTTTCGTCTGCCATATGAAAAGAGGTGATCGTCATGGGAAAGAAGCACAAAAAGGATCAGGACGCTACTACTGAGGTGAAGGATAAGCCTGTATCAAATTCATAATGAAGCAGGTCAAGCAATACTAAATGGCCGGTTTGTATTTTTATGTCCCGGCCTGCCAGATAAGAACATTGCAGATAAAAAGGTTTTGATAAGGAAAACTTATCAAAACCTTTTCTGTATATATCAGTTATTGTGCCGGTCAAGCCGGGGCAAGAAAATAAGAGCGGCCGTCCGGATTCACTTTGCTTTCCGGACTGCTTTTCAGGAGGGACGCTGTCCCTCCTCGTACACCTCCCTGCCAAAGGGATATAATCCCTTTGGGATCCCATTTCTGCCGTCTTCGGCGTTATTATAGCTTTATAAGTCCGCTCTTTATCATTTCCTGAGCTGCAAGCATAACTCCCAGCTTTCCGCTGGTATATGTGATACCGCCCTGCATCCAGACCGCAAATGGCTCACGGATAGGAGCATCTGCTGAAAGCTCTATGGAAGCTCCGTTGGTGAAAGCTCCTGCCGCCATAATGACCTGGCTGGAATATCCGGGCATATCCCATGCTTCCGGAGTAACGAATGAATCTACCGGAGCACCCTTCTGAATACCACGGCAGAAGGCTGTAAGATGTTCCTCATCGCCCAGCTTTACAGCAGTTATTATATCTCCCCTCGGATCATCCTTCCTCGGTGAGCATTCAAATCCCAGCATGGTGAAAAGCTCGCTTGCAAAAGCTGATGTCTTTATGGCATTTGATACTACATCCGGAGCAAAGAAAAGTCCAAGAAGTATCTCACGGTTCATGCCAAGAGTACAGCCTACTTCCTTACCCATGCCAACACAGGTAAGGCGATAGGAGCAGAGCTCCACAAGGTCAGCCCTTCCGGCGATATATCCGCCTGTACGGGCGATTCCGCCGCCGGCATTCTTAATGAGGGAGCCTATCATTATATCAGCACCCACTGCTGAAGGCTCACGCTCCTCAACAAATTCACCGTAGCAGTTATCTACCATTACGATAATGCCGGGATTGCCTTTTCTCGCAGCCTTTACCATTTCACCTATATCGTCAACAGTGAATGCTCCTCTGAGGGAGTATCCTCTTGAACGCTGTATATAGGCGATCTTCGCACCTTTTACTGCCTTGGTTATCTCATCCAGCTTAGGCGAGCCGTCCTCGTTCAGGTCAACCTGTGCGTACTCAACGCCGTAATCCATAAGAGAGCCATTGCCTTTATCTCCGCTGATACCAATGACCTCTTCAAGGGTATCGTAGGGCTTTCCGGTTATGGACACCATTTTGTCCCCTGCTCTGAGAACGCCGAAAAGCGCTACCGACAGAGCGTGTGTACCTGACACGAAATTAAAGCGCACCAGTGCATCCTCAGTACCAAGAGCCTGAGCGAACACCTTATCGATCACATCACGTCCCATATCTCCGTAGCCATAGCCTGTAGAGCCGTAGAAGCAGGGCTCGCTGACCTTGTTGTCAGAGAAGGCCTTCAGCACCTTTGCTCCATTGTACTCTGACACCTCAGAGATACGCTGAAAAGCTCCGGCACAGTTCTCCTCGGCCTTCATGGCAAGCTCCATGAGCTCTGGTGAAAAATCATATAACTCGTTTATCTTACTGTTCATCTTCAAGTTTTCCTTTCGCAATGCTGTCCTTTTCAACATCTATTCTTTCAAGAACGATCTCACGTCCTGCTATCCTGAAGCCTATCTCCTCGTAGAAGCTTACTCGTACATCCAGAGCAAGGAGATATGCACGCTTTCCAAGCCCGTTGAAGAACTTTGCCAGCCATTTCAGGAACTCTCTTGCGTAACCACGTCCACGGGCAGCCTTATTCGTAGCCACCTGAGCTATCAGGACGGTGTTGCCGATATCAAATGCAACAGAGGCAGTTGTACTCTCTCTGTATGTGAACACCCTGCTGATACCGTGACGGCAGCGATGTGAGGTATCTGTATACCACAGTGAAAAATCCGATATATTCGGAAAGCCCTCATTCAGTATCTTATAAACCTCAGTGAGCTTCGGATCAAAGTCCACAAACTCCTCGATCGATTCCAGCGGGGAATCATCCGGGATAAGCTCAAATATAGTGCGATTCATTACCTGATACTGCTCCGGACGGCTTATGCCCTCGATTATCTTCATATCTCCCTCTATACGGAAGGGCTGATTCATGCTGATAAACAGGTCAAGCTCCTCGGTAGGACGGTAGTCCCCGTCGCCGCATATTATGAGGGTAGAGTTTATAATGAACATATAACCCGTGCCGCATTCATCAGTGATCTTATAAAAACGGCAGAACTCATAATTCGGACCGTAAGCCTTCATATACGACAGCATTTTCTTTCCGAGAAGGCTCTGATTGAGCAGCTTGCTGTCCAGCTCGTGCTCATATTCGATCAGTTTTATCATATCTCTGTTATCCTCTTAGCCAGCTTTCTAACAAGTCTGAGCGAATCATCAAGGTCTGCCATATCTATAACACAGGAAGGAGAGTGGAGGTATCTGCACGGTACTGAAACTGCGATAGTACGAACGCCCTTTCCGCTGACATGGATAGCTCCTGCGTCATTTCCGCCTGCCACCATAGTCTTTGTCTGACAGGGGATATTTTCCTCTGCGGCAATGCTGAATGCCAGTCTGTACAGCTCCTTGTCATACATTGTGCTCCTGTCCATAAAGGATACCACAGGACCTTTTCCCAGCTCGCATACACGCTTTGCACCTGATGCGCCGTCTATATCAGCGGCAGTAGTCGCTTCGAGGACTATTGCATAATCCGGAGCAACGGCAAATGCAGAGGCAGTTGAACCCCGGAGTCCTATCTCCTCCTGAACGTTGAACACAAAATAAGTATCGTATTCCAGCTCCTCGTGGAGCATTTCTATCATCATCGCACAGCCTGCACGGTCATCTATAGCCTTGCACTTCACCTTTGTCTCACCCAGCTCAGTGAACTCTGAAACAAAATATGCATTGTCGCCCAGAGCTACAGTTTTTTCCGCCTCAGCCTTGTCAGCGGCACCGATATCGATATAGAGGCTGTCTGTCTTCGGAGCTTTTTCCCTCTGCTCCTTTGAGAGATTATGCACAGCAGTAGTGCCGACAACGCCGTAAATAGTCTCGCCGGTGATGCTGCTCTTCACCATGACCTGACGGCCGATGATGACTGACGGATCAATACCCCCCACAGCACCGAAGCTGAGGGTACCGTCTGAGCGGATATATGTGATGATGAAGCCCACCTCGTCCATGTGAGCACATATCATCAGCTTCTTCTCCGGAGTCCTTCTGCCCTTTTTGAAGCAGATTATGCTGCCGAGATTGTCCACTCTGTATTCGCAGACATCCTTTATTTTTTCAATTATACTCTCTCTTACGGCAGTCTCATCCCCTGAAACGCCGTTTATAAGGCAGAGCTCTTTCAGTAATCCCTTCATTATCAGCCCTCCTTTATGTACTCTGCGATGAGCTGCGCTGTCAGCTCAACGTCTGCGGTGTCTATCACTTCAACAGGGGTATGCATATTCCTCAGCGGTATGGACACTGTACAGGTCTTAGCACCGCAGCGGTTTACGGAATAGCGGTCTGCATTTGTGGAGGTCATCCCGCTCATGACCTCGATCTGATATGGTATATCCGAAGCCTTTGCAGCAGATATGAGCTTGTCGGATATCTCTCTTGAAAGTGAAGGAGAAATGCCTACCATAGGTCCCTTGCCAAGATATCCGCAGCTCTCCTCGTTCTCACCGTTTGCATATGCAAAACTTACGTCAACTGCAATGGCGATATCCGGATCTATCTCAAATGCACCTATCTTTGCGCCACGCTCTCCCAGCTCCTCCTGTGTGGAGAATATAACTGTCACGTTGAAGGCAGTCTCCTGTCCCTTCAGCATATCAAGAGTGCGGAGTATCGCTGCAACGCCGCAGCGGTCATCCAGTGCGCCGCCGGTGATACGGCTTCCCATAAGGTCACGGCACTTCACATCGAAGGTGATGCTGTCTCCGGCAGAAACTATCTTTTCAAGCTCCACCTTTGACATACCTGTATCAACAGCAGCATTGTCAAAGCTAAGCACCTCACTGTCACCCTTATTGAGATGCGGCGGAACAGAGCATATGACGCCCTTTATATCACGGCTGCCGTGGATCACAACAGGCTGTGCCGGAAGCAGTCTGCGGTCGATACCGCCAAGATTGCCCATTCTTATGAAGCCCTCGTCGGTGATATATGTAACGATCATGCCGATCTGATCGATATGTGCGTCCAGTACAAGCGAAGGCTTTTCATCTGAAAACTGACCGAAACGGCCGATAACGTTACCGTTCTTTATCTCAGCCTCGGGACAGTACTCCTTTAGCATACCAAGCGCCAGCTCAGCGGCTGCATCCTCATTTCCGGAAGGACCGGCAGTCTCTGCAAGCACCTTTATAGTTTCCTTAAGATCCATAGAATCGTTCCTTTCAAAATACACTATTTTTAATTATAGCATCATTTCCGCTTTAAGTCAAGGATTCTCCTCAGCTGTTCACCTCAGGAAATGTACATTTCCCTGAAGATATCAGCTCCGGTGAAGATCTGGCATAGTCCGGAAAGCCCGATCGCCATGCAAAATGCAGTTCACTGTGGCAAAAAATGGTTACAAAGGCTGAAATACGTTGTTTTTAGACTTGACCTGCGGTCAAATATATGGTATAATAGTATCTGGATTTTTGCAGGAGCATTCAGCTCCGAAAAGACGACCGCCGTTCATACGGCAAAAGGATAGATAGTAAATGAAGATTATCAGCTTCGCAGTTCCCTGCTACAACTCGCAGGACTACATGAAAAGATGCATCGAATCCCTCCTCCCCGGCGGAGAGGATGTGGAGATAATAATAGTGGATGACGGTTCCTCCGATGGAACCTACGACATTGCTGAGGCGTACAGAGAAAAGTACCCCGGAATCGTCCGTGTGATCCACAAGCCCAACGGCGGACACGGCTCTGCCGTCAACGCTGGCCTTAAGGCCGCTAAGGGACTTTACTTCAAGGTCGTCGACAGCGATGACAGACTTGAAGAGGCAGCATACCTGAAAATACTCGGCCTGCTGAAAAAATATGCCGGAAGAAAGCCTGCTCTTGATCTCATGATAAGCAATTTCTTCTACGATAACAAGGACGAGAACAAGAAGACCACCATGAGATACCGCACCTTTCTCCCTAAAAACCGTATTTTTAGCTGGAAGGATATGAGGCGTCCGGTAAAGGGAAGCTACATCCTCATGCATTCGGTGGTCTTCCGCACCGCTCTGCTGAAGAAATGCGGCCTTAAGCTCCCGGAGAATACATTCTACGTGGATAACCTCTTTGTATTCAAGCCCCTGCCATATGTACGCACTATGTACTACCTGGATATGGACTTCTACGACTACATAATCGGCCGTGCCGATCAGTCAGTCCGTGAGGATGTGATGATATCCCGTATCGACCAGCAGATCAGAGTCAATAAGGAAATGTACAGGTACTACTCCGAAAACTTTGAGCGTATAACCAAAAACAAACGCATGGGCAGATATATGCTCAACTACCTTGAGATAATCACCGCCGTTTCTTCGATAATGCTCATACGCTCCGGAACTCCGGAACATATCGCAAAAAAAGATGAGCTCTGGACGTACATGAAGGAACGTGATATCCGCATATACCGTAAGCTCAGGATCGCTATCCTCGGCATAGGCCTTAATCTCCCCGGGAAATGGGGCAGAAAGATCGCCTCAGGAGTGTACGGTATTTTCAGAAGCATTTGGAAGTTCAACTGATGACAGGAGATGCATATGAAGAAAAAATTTCTGATCCATAAACTTGTACTTGCCCTGCCTATACTTATATTCATGGCAGTGTATATGGCATGGTTCGGCGCAGTGGAAAAGGCTGATTTCGCCGGATGCACAGAGATACATACCTTCCTTGACGACAAGATCCCATTCTGCGAGTACTTCATAATCCCATACCTGCTGTGGTTCGGATATGTAGCAGTGGGTGTCGTATATCAGCTCTTTGCTGACGAAAAAGCATTCAAGGAGCTCTGCGGAGTGCTCATGTCAGGTATGTTCGTATTCCTGATAGTATCCACAATGTTCCCGAACATACTCTTCCTCAGACCGGAGGAAATGCCGAGAGACAATGTGTTCTGCCATATGGTAGAGGGGCTCTACAAGACTGATACCCCTACAAATGTTATGCCGAGCATACACGTTTTCAATACACTTGCGGTGCTGTTCTCGGTATTCCGCTCACAGGGAAAGCTTGCCGGTAATTTCTGGGTAAGAACAGGCTGCGTGATACTTTCAGTATCCATAATCCTTGCAACAATGTTCCTCAAGCAGCACTCTGTACTCGATGTAACAGGTGCAATAATCATGTTCACAGTTTTCCAGACTGTATTCGCTAAGATATTTGAGCCGGAAAGCAGCGAAAGAAAGGCTCTTGCAACTGCATAAAAAGGAAAAAAGCCATAAAGAAGTTTCATCTTCTTTATGGCTTTTTTCAATAGTAGAGTATAGGAGATAAATTTATGGTATTATCTTAAACGATTC
>LVAK01000055.1 GCA_001604035.1 Clostridiales bacterium Firm_05 | reverse complement strand
AAGAAGATGATCTTCAAGTACGATCCGACAGCTGCTATGCAATTCGCAGAGGAAGAGAAAAGAATAAACGAAATAAAGAAAAAAAATCAGGCTGAAAATAATAATGCCAATGAATAATTATAGAGGGACGCTTATGCGTCCCTTTCAGTTTACCAACAATTAACTAAAACGGCCAAGCAGGCATCGTTCCGGAGCCCGCAGTCTGTCATGTTAATTTAAGTTTGTGAAAAAAATTTCCTCAAACCATTGCAGTATGCAATAAAATGTGATATAATAACATTTGTATAGCGTTTATTTCAACACTAAGGCTCAAAGAAAGGATATGAACCTATGATAATTTTAGACGACCTCAGAGTCGAGATGACAGGCTACCGCAAGGAAATGACTGAGCTTGCCGATGTTCTCAATATAAAAGCCGCTAAGGAAAGAGTTGCTGAGCTTGCAGAGGAAACTGCAAAGGAAGGTTTCTGGGACGATCTCGAAAATTCTCAGAAGGTCCTCAAAGAACAGAAAACACTTGAAAAGAAAATAGATAAGTTCAATAAGCTCAATGCCTCTCTTGAGGATCTCATCACCCTCATAGAGCTTTCTATCGAGGAGGAGGACGATTCTTCCGTCGAGGAGATAAAGGCTGAAGCTGAGACTTTCAAACGCAAGCTGGAAGAAGAAAAGCTCTCTACCCTCCTCACAGGCGAATACGATAACTCAAATGCTATCCTCACATTCCATGCCGGAGCAGGCGGTACAGAGGCTCAGGACTGGGCAGAAATGCTCTACCGTATGTACAACCACTGGGCTGAGCGCCATGACTACAAGGTAACTCTCATGGATTACCTCGACGGCGATGATGCAGGTATGAAGTCCGCTTCTATCCTCATCGAGGGCGACAATGCTTACGGCTACATGAAGTCAGAATCAGGAGTTCACCGTCTTGTACGTATCTCTCCATTCGACGCTTCCGGAAGACGTCATACATCTTTCGCTGCACTTGAAGTAATGCCTGAGATCGATGACTCTATCGAGGTAGACATCCGTCCCGAGGATATTGAAATGGAGGTTTACCGTTCAAGCGGCGCAGGCGGTCAGAAGGTAAACAAGACCAGCTCGGCTGTACGTCTCATACACAAGCCTACAGGCATCGTTGTTTCCTGTCAGACACAGCGAAGCCAGTACCAGAATAAGGACTACGCAATGAAGATGCTCCGCTCAAAGCTCATTGAGATCAAGGAGAGAGAGCACCTTGAAAAAATAGAGGATATCAAGGGCGTTCAGAACCAGATCGCATGGGGTTCGCAGATCAGGTCTTACGTATTTATGCCCTATACCCTCGCCAAGGATCACCGTACAGGCTTTGAAAACGGTAACATTCAGGCTGTTATGGACGGCGATATCGACGGCTTTATCAACGCTTATCTGAAATCACTTTCACATGGAACTCTCAATAAATAAACGTAAAAAGGACGGCAATTGCCGTCCTTTTATTTATTCATCATAGTATTTTTCACGGAAATCAGCCAGAGAGTCCTTGCTTATAACAAAGCCGTCATCTGTATATTCACCGTCAAAGCTATACACAGAAGCATGATCCAGATCTCTCAGGAGCTCCTTTATCGCATAGCTCCTCGCATCATAGTTTTTCTGTGATATATTATTGTCTGTACTGCGTATGAGTATAGGGAATGCTCCGTCAATATTATCCGCAAGATAGCTTCCGCCGGCACTCTCCACCATTCCGGAGATAAGCTCTGCCGCATTATCAGCACGCTGCTTTTCGCTGCCTGCGCTGGTATCCGTTATCCTTGAGAGCAATTCCTGTCCGGAAAAGCCGCCGTTTCCGCCTGCTGCCATGTCACAGAGCTGTACAAAGCTGTCTCTGGGCAGTGACATATACCAGTCTATATCAGCCTTTATTATATTCTGCGTATAGCTTTGTGTAAGGCTGCGTTTTTCGTTGGTATACATTTCAAGAAGCGTATTATGACCGTCTGTAAGATCTGACGGAAGGCCTGCAAATACAAGCTTCCCTTCAACCGGCACTGAGCGCATAAGCACAAATGTTGCCGGCTCGCCCTCAAGCATAAAAAGTATGCTGTGGTCGGCTTTATGAGTCATTTCTCCCGCTTCTGCTGACGAGCTGCTCCCGGAGGACGAACTGCCCCCTTTAATGCTGCATCCGCAGCATAACACAGTAATAATGACCGCAAGCAGCCAAAAGGCTATCCTATGCTTCATTGCATCATATATCGAGAGGATTCTTTCCGCTCATCATATTCTTATTGCTGTTTGATACAGTTGTGCTGAGCTTGCCCTTTACTACCTTTATGCTCTGGAGGTTGCGTGCGTAGTAATTCTCTGTATCATTGAGCATCTTTGCAACAGATGTTGCAGCATTCTGCTGGAGATTCTTAGCAGCAGCCTGTGCCTTCTGAAGCATATCCACTGCCTTCTTCTTAGCCTCTGTTACGATAGCCTCACGGGAAACTATCTGTGCAGCTCTCTCCTCTGCCTTGCGGATTATGCCCTCTGCATTAAGCTTTGCCTCATTGAGGATACGCTGGCAATCGAACTCTATCTTCTTTGCCTCTTTAAGCTCGTGAGGCATATTCAGTCTTACATCGTTGATAAGCTCACGCATACGCTCGCCGTCAATGACTTTCTTATGTGCCACAAAAGGCATTGAAGAAGCTTTGTCAAGAAGCTCGTCCATCTCTTCTAAGATCTCATCAATACTCATAGCAATTACCTCTCTTTAACCAATCTTTGTTTTATATCGTCAAGTATAGCTTCGGGGACGAAATGGCTTATATCGCCGCCGAAGTAAGCTATCTGCTTTACAACGCTTGAACTCAGATACATATTCTCTGCCGCTGTAGTAAGGAATACTGTTTCTGCTCCTGCATAAAGCTTCTTATTTGCAAGCGCCATCTGGAATTCGTACTCAAAGTCGCTGACAGCACGGAGTCCTTTTACTATGGCAACAGCTCCGACGCTTCTTACATAATCGGCAAGAAGGCCGTCAAGTATATCTATCACCACATTATCCAGGTCACGGGTGACTGACTCTATCATCAGCATACGCTCTGTAGCCGTAAAGCTGGGCTGAGCCTTTCCCGCATTCCTTGATATGAGAACTATCACCTTGTCGAACAGCTTTGAAGCTCTTGTTATTATATCCAGATGACCGAGAGTCACGGGATCGAAGCTTCCCGGGCAGACTGCTACCCTTCTCATTCTTCATCAGCCTCGCTTTCAGGTCTGTCGAAAATCGTAACATTTATGCTTCCGTAGTGGTAAGTCTTTCTGAGGGTAAGTCCCTCCGGAACAGCCGGCTCCTCCATATCCGATTCATATTCGCAAATGACGCATCCGCCTTCTTTCAGCTTCCTTGCCGCAATAGGCAGGAGCTTGGCGATATGATCATGGCGGTACGGCGGATCAAGGATTATTATATCGAAGGCCTGTCTCGTAAGCTTTATGAAGTCATAGCTGTCACGGCTTATGACCTCAGCCTGTCTCTCAAGCTTTGTTGTGCGGAGATTCTCGTTTACGCAGCGTATCGAGCGCTGTGAATTATCAACAAATACTGCACGCTTTGCGCCTCTGCTCAGAGCTTCTATGCCCATCTGTCCGCTACCTGCGAAGAGATCGAGCACATATGCTCCTTCTATCTGGAACTGTATGGCTGAGAAAATGCCTTCTTTTACCTTATCTGTAGTGGGACGGACATCGAGGCCTTCCGGGGCTGTGAGCCTGCGGCCTCTTGCGATACCTGTAATTACTCTCATTTATGTTTTTCTCCTGTGAGTACCGGAGAAGCTCCGGTCTTTAAACTTGCAGGACGCACCTGCGGTTATATACAAATTATTATAACCGATTTTTTCCGGCTTGTCTATATTTTTTTGAAAAGATAGGTGAATATGCCCAATTTTGGCTGTTTTGATTTATGCATTTTTATCAGTAAGCATTACCGCCTATGGCACAAAGCCTCTGGCAGCCGGTATTTGCCTGTTTTCTCGGCCAAAAAAGCATGAATCATCCAATAATCCTCCCCCTGGAGAAAGAATATTTTACACTACTATAAAAATTTGAAATACCCCTTGCATTATAAGCGGATTTGTAGTATTATTAATAGTGTATTGGTAGATTTATCTGCCTCTGAAAATTTCTCTGTAAGGAGGCTTTTTGTGAAACTCGTTTCTATTGTCGTTCCCTGCTATAACGAGCAGGAGGTGCTTCCCATGTTCTATGAGGAAATAACCAAGGTCACAGGCGAAATGGCTGCCAAATGGCCGGAGCTTGAATTTGAGTACCTTTTTATCAACGACGGCTCAAAAGATAACACTCTCCCCATCCTCCGCTCTCTTGCGGACAAGGATAAAAGAGTAAGATATATCTCATTCTCACGTAACTTCGGTAAGGAATCCGGTATGTATGCCGGACTGAAGAACTCAAAGGGCGATTACATCGTCGTCATGGACGCCGATCTTCAGCATCCGCCGTCATTCCTCCCCAAGATGTACAGCTATGTCAAGGACGGAGAATATGACTGCGCTACTACAAGAAGAGTGAGCCGCAAGGGCGAATCCAAGATCCGCTCATGGTTCGCACGCAAGTTCTATAAGATCATGAACAAGATCTCACAGACTGAGATCGTTGACGGCGCTCAGGACTTCCGCTTCATGTCCAGACAGATGGTGGATGCCATACTGGATATGAGCGAGTACAACCGCTTCTCCAAGGGCATATTCAGCTGGGTAGGCTTCTCTACAAGATATATCGAGTACGAGAACGTCGAAAGACCTGCCGGCACAAGCTCATGGTCTTTCTGGGGACTCTTCAAATACTCCCTCGAAGGCATTATGGCCTTCTCCACAGCTCCCCTTGCTATCTCCTCCCTCCTCGGTATAATAAGCTGCGTAATAGCCTTTATACTGATGATAGTCACAGTCATAAAGACTCTGGCATTCGGTGAGGATGTTGCAGGATATCCAACGACCATATGCGTTATATTCCTCCTCAGCGGACTTCAGCTCTTCTGTACAGGAATACTCGGACAGTACCTCTCAAAGACCTACCTTGAAACAAAGCGCCGTCCGATATATATCGCAAAGGAAACCGATGAGCTCTACCGCAGCCGCAAGGAAAAGAACAGCGGAAGCTCAGATGAAAAAAGCGCCTGAGCAGCATCGGCGCTCCGGTAAAGGAGGCGTGTGTCTTTGACCAAGCATATGAGATTCATAGTCTCTGTACTGTTTATTATCGTCATTATCCTTGCCGTCGCCCTGACACGCTTCTATTCAAACACTTCAAAAAGTGCCGGCAGCGGAAATACCAAATCCGATATCTCACGCCTGCTGGCGACCGATGGCAGCGGAAACCGGATCTTTGAAGATAATAACGGCCTGTACGGCCTCGTTGACAGCAGCGAAAGGATCATCGCCGCACCGGAATGGCTGGAGCTCAGCTTTGCCGGAAACAACCGCTGCATAGCCTCCAAGCGCATCAGCGGCAAGCTGATGACCGGCTGCGTTGACTACGAAGGAAATGTTGTGGTGCCGCTGATATACAGGGACATCACTCCCCATAATTACGGCGACTTTTCATTCTATACCGCAGAATCCTCCTCCGATAATTCCTGCGTGCTCTACGACAGCGATATGAAGCCTCTGTTCTCACGCTCATGGAACAGCTGTTCAATAACCGGAGATCAGATGGTGCTTACAGGTGACAAGGGTACTTACACCTACACCCTCAGCAGCAGCGGATTCGCACTTTCAAGTGCAAAGATATCCGGCACTATGCTGGAATGCGGGTACAATATGGAAATGAGCAACAAGCTCCTGCTGCAAAGACTTGATCCGGATATGCTGGAGGAAATGGTCCGCATAGCCGGAAAATACCTGGAATACGCTTTCACCGGAAGCGGAGAATATATCTCCGATATCCGCTCCGGAAGCCGTTCCGTATTCTCTGTCCTCTTTCCCGATGACAAGAGGATTCTCTCAAAAAAGCTTACTGACATCACAAAGATATACATATACTCCGCTAAATCAGATGATGACATCCCTCACTTTGCAGCATCAGTCACCGTAAAGACTGAGCTTGCATATTCCGATGACTCGGACAAGGCCCCAAAAACACTGACAGGTGAATACAAGGCTGTCATCGAATTCAGCGGCAGCTCCGTGAACGAGCTGACTACTATCTCAGGAGAATTTCTCCAGTCACATCCGGATTATCCAAGTGCTGAACCTGAAAAGAACAGCGACAGCACTGAAAAAACTGCTTCCGGAAACAACTCCGGACAAGAGCAGAATACAGAGAGGATAACAATATGAAATATCGATTACCTGCGTTCCTTGCCGCCTCAGTGCTCCTGCTGACAGGCTGCGGAAAAAGTGATCCCGGAACTGATGACAACAGCGAGAGCGATGTTATCATTACCGTTGAATCGACCGAAGAAACATCTGAGGCAGAGAATGAAACCGAAACTGTTTGTGACGCTGTTGAGGAAGAAGAAACCTCTGAAGATTCAACAGAAGAATGCCCAGAAGAAACAACAACGGAAGATTTAAACAATAGTGAAGAGACGATAAATACAACTGCCTGCAAAGAAAGTAATATCCCTGCTGATGAAGATGTTCCTCTGTTATATGCATTGTTTCCCGGTGATGATGCTGACGATGTATTAAGCCTAATCGGAAAAGCCCCTGACAGACAGCGGGATACAATATACAGGGATTCTCAGGTCTATGAATGGGATATCGATTCAGATGATATCTTCGGCACAGGCCTCCCGGGTATGTTCTTCGTTGAGATCTCCGATGACGATCAAACTCTTATCGAAACAGGATATGAACTCGGAAATGCAGGATCAGATACAGCACTCTCAAGTGTATTCTCCAAGGATGAGCTTGAAAAGGCATACGATCAGGTCGTCTCACAGTTCAATGAAAGATTCGGCGATCCCCGGATCAGCATTGACGAAGAAGATAACGGCGTATTATCATCAAGGGGCTGGAAAGTCGATACCGATAATGGTTTCAACTGGTATAATGTATACTATGGAGATAACCTTTGGAACGATGGTATTGGTGAAGTAATAATAAAAAAAGGATATTTATAAGAGGTAAACACCATGATTAAGGAAATAGCTCTCCTTGCCGCCTCAGCTCTCCTGCTGACAGGCTGCGGAAAAAGTGATCCCGGAACGGACAATGACAGCAGCGATGTTATCGTTACTGTTGAATCGACCGGCGAGACATCTGAGACAGAGACCGAAACTGATACGACAGATCCAACTGAAACTGAAACTGATACCACAGATACCTCAGAAGAGAACACTGAAGAGGAGACCTCAGAGGAACAAAATACTGAGGATACTGACGAAACAGATGTCGAAAAGCCGTCCGATGCAGTTTACAGCAGCAGTGAAATAGATAAATCCGTCTTTTATAAGCTGTCTCTCGGAATGTCCGGAGAGGAAGTATTCGCTATCACCGGAAAAGATTATCAGAACGATGTGGATAAAGGATTTTTACATACTTATGAATGGTATCTGACTGATGAGGACATTTTCGGCACAGGGCTTTCAGGTGTTTTTTCCATTGAGATAAGCAGTGATGATACTCTGTCCGGATTCGGATATGAATTGGGAAGGGAAAGCGATCCGGAATTTCCTGAGTTCCCTGAACTCTTCATATGCCCCCATACACCGGAAGAACTCGATGCAGCATACAATAAGGTCATCTCATGTCTCGAATCTGAATACGGAGCTCCAAACGGAACAGTTCCCTCTTCTTTCTTCGGAACAGTAAAGCAGCAGGACTGGGAAACCAGCGCCGGAAAAGTCACCGCACTTTACGGCATAAGCCTCTGGATGGATTCATCTGTCGATAAGTATGAACACGGATATAACGAAGTGGTAATCAGATGTTCTAATGATTAAAAAACAGTATTATTGAATTCTTAAAGAATGGGAGAATAAAAAAATGGCAAAGAAAATAGTTATGCTGACCGCAGTTCTCCTGCTTCTGACAGGCTGCGGAAAAAGTGATCCCGGAACTGCCGACGACAGCAGCGATGTTATCGTTACCGTCGAATCAACTGATGAAACATCTGAGACAGAGACCGAAACTGATACCACAGATCCTGCTGAGGCTGAGGATACTAACGAGGAAGAAACCGAATCAACGTCAGAGGAAGCTTCGGAAGAGAAAACAACCGAAAAAGTTTCCGAAGCTTATGTGCCAGATACAGCACAAGGCTCTACAGACGGCCTCAACGTTCTCACAGCGCTGAAGACAGGTCTCTCAATGGACGAGACATTTGCGGTCACCGGCAGCGGATACGACTCCTCCGAGCCTACCTACAAAGGCGGAGAATGTTACACATGGCTTCTCGATAAGGAAAATGCTTTCGGAACAGGGCTCGCCGGAAATATGTTTGTTGAATTCGATAAAAATAAAGAGCTGATCTGCTTCGGCTATCATTTAGGTGGTATCGAAGGCAGTGAGCGCACGGTCTATCCTTACAGTCCGGAAGAACTTGAAAATGCATTCAACACCATATACTCTCAGCTTTTGTCTCAGCACGGAGAACCTGACCGTGTTGATACCCTGCGCAATGATATCGGAAGCGACTATGTAAAGGGAGAAAAAGAGTGGCTGTTTGAAAACAACGACGGCCTGTGGCTCATGTATGGCATCAACCTCTGGGCTGACAACGAGCCGGCCAATTATGAGGACGGTATCAACGAGATAATCGTTTCTATGTCAGCACCTCAGGACTATAACTATTAAAATCGGACAAAAGGCAATATGCCTGAAATAAATAATGACAGGAGAATAGAAAATGGCAAAGAAAGTTGCAGTAATAATGGGAAGCGACAGTGACTTCCCGGTAGTAAAATCAGCTCTCACTGAACTGAAAAAGTACGGTGTGGAATTTGAGTGCCGTGTAATGAGCGCTCACCGCACTCCCGAGGAGGCCTGCAAATTCGCCTCTGAGGCAAGAGACAACGGCTTCGGCGTTATCATATGTGCTGCCGGCATGGCTGCTCACCTTGCAGGCGTTGTTGCAGGACATACCACCCTCCCCGTTATCGGTATCCCCATGAAGTCAAAGGCTCTTGAAGGTATGGATGCCCTTTTAGCTACAGTTATGATGCCCCCCGGAGTACCTGTTGCTACAGTTGGTATAGACGGTGCTAAAAATGCCGCTGTACTGGCAGTGCAGATACTCTCTCTCTCAGATGATGAGCTTGCAGGAAAGCTTGCTGATGAAAAGAGAAATATGGCTGAGGGCGTTATCGCCAAGGACAAGGCATTACAGGAGCAGATCGCTGCACTGTAATGGATAAATACGAATATCTTCTGTTCGACCTTGACGGCACTCTGACAGATTCGGCTCCCGGTATAATCAACTGCCTGCGCCATGCGCTCAGTATAATGGGCTTTGATATGCCTGAAAAGCCGGAAAGGTTCCTCGGCCCGCCGCTTTATGATTCCTTTGCGGAATACTGCGGCATGGATGAGGAGCAGGTAACAAAAGCAGTAAAGCTCTTCAGAGAACGCTATTCAACAATAGGACTGTTTGAGAACAGCGTATATCCGGAGGTGCCGGAAATGCTGCAAAAGCTTAAATGCGCCGGAAAACATCTCATGGTCGCCACAAGCAAGGTCGATGAATACGCAGAAAGGATACTCGCCCGATTCGAGATAGCCGATCATTTTGAATTTATCGGCGGAGCCCTTATCAACGGCACCCGCAATGAAAAATGCGAGGTCATAGAGCACGTCCTCGCAAGCACCGGCATAACTGACCGCTCCTCTGTACTTATGATAGGCGACAGAAATACCGATGTTATAGGCGCTCACAAAACAGGCCTGAAATGCATGGGCATACTCTGGGGCTACGGCTCTGAGGAGGAGCTCCGTGAGACAGGCGCAGACTATATTGCAAATACGCCGCAGGATGCGGCAGATATGCTTCTCGGAAGCATATGATACATGACCACAATTCCCGTAATCACGGGGTTGCATACATAATCATTCACATAATTCTCAAGGAGGAATTTCAAAATGGAAAACATTGAAAAGAAGGAACAGCTCTATGAGGGCAAGGCTAAGAAGGTCTATGCAACAAACGATCCCGACCTCGTTATCGTTGACTACAAGGATGACGCTACAGCTTTTAACGGCGAAAAGAAGGGCACTATCTCCGGCAAGGGCGTTATCAACAACCGCATGACTAACTTCATGTTCAAGATGCTCGAAAAGGAAGGCGTTCCTACTCATCTCGTAGAGGAGATCAGCGACCGTGAAACTATCGTTAAGAAGGTTTCCATCGTTCCCCTTGAGGTAATCATAAGAAACGTTGCAGCAGGCAGCTTCTCAAAGAGAATGGGCGTTGAGGAAGGCAAGCAGCTCCTCTGTCCTATCCTTGAATTCAGCTACAAGAACGATGACCTCGGTGATCCTTTCATCAATGATTACTATGCTCTCGCTCTCGGTATCGCTACAAAAGAGGATATCGATACTATCGCAAAGTACGCTTTCAAGGTAAATGAGTTCATGGTAAAGTTCTTCAAGGGACTCAATATCGACCTCATCGACTTCAAGATCGAGTTCGGTAAGACCTCTGACGGTACTATCATCCTCGCTGATGAGATCTCACCTGATACCTGCCGTTTCTGGGATTCAACAACCCACGAGAAGCTGGACAAGGATCGTTTCCGTCGTGATATGGGCGGCGTTGAAGAGGCTTACCAGGAAATCATGAAGAGACTCATGGGTGAATAATCATGGGTGGATTCTTCGGTGCAGCCTCAAATAATGACTGCGTAACTGACGTTTTCTTCGGTACTGACTACCATTCTCACCTCGGAACAAGAAGAGGCGGTATGACTTCATATTCTGCCGATCTCGGTTTCCAGAGAAATATCCACAGTATCGAGAACTCCCCTTTCAGAACAAAATTTGAAAACGACGTTGTTAAAATGAAGGGAAAACTCTGTATCGGCTGTATCAGTGATACAGATCCCCAGCCTATACTGGTCCGCTCAAAGCTCGGTCTCTATGCTGTATGCTCAGTTGGTATAATCCGCAACGCTGAGGCTCTCACTCAGGAGCTCCTCGACAGCGGCTGTGCTAACTTCGAGACCATGAGCTCAGGCGCTATAAACTCCGGCGACCTTATCGGCGCTCTCATAGCTCAGAAAAATTCCTTCGTTGAAGGCATCCGCTATGCACAGGACAAGATCGAGGGCACTATGTCTCTCATCATCCTCACAAAGAACAGCATCATTGCTGCAAGGGACAAGTTCGGAAGACTGCCTATCATCATAGGCAAGAGAAGCGATGGCTTCTGCCTTTCAACAGAGTCATTCGCTTTCCAGAAGCTTGGCTATGACACCTACAAGGAACTCACTGCCGGCGAGATCGTTGAGCTCACTGCTGATGAATGTACTGTTCTCAGCGAGGGCGATCCTTCAAAGATGAAGATATGTACATTCCTCTGGACTTATTACGGCTATCCAAACGCTGTATACGAAGGAGTGAATGTTGAGGTAATGCGTACCCGCAACGGCGAGATCATGGCCGAGAACGATATCAAGAACGGCTGTCTCCCCGATGTTGACTACGTATGCGGAGTTCCGGATTCAGGTACTCCTCACGCTATCGGCTATGCAAACAGAAGCGGTATCCCCTTCGCAAGACCTTTCATAAAGTATACCCCCACATGGCCAAGAAGCTTTATGCCTACCAACCAGTCTATACGCAACCAGGTGGCTAAAATGAAGCTCATCCCCGTACATGAGCTTATCAACGGCAAGCGTCTCCTCTTCGTTGACGACAGTATCGTAAGAGGTACTCAGATGAGGGAAACTGTGGAGTTCCTCTATGAGCACGGCGCTAAGGAAGTACATATGCGTTCTGCCTGTCCGCCTATAATGTACGGCTGCAAATACCTCAACTTCTCACGCAGCACATCTGAGCTGGAACTCATCGCACGTCAGATAATCGACGAATTTGAAGGCGCTGAGGGTGTGAAGTACATCAACGAATACAGCAGCTCCGCCTACGAAAGAGGCCGCCGTCTCAGAGATGAGATCTGCCGCCGCCTCAAGCTCACTTCCCTTGAGTTCCAGACACTTGAGGGCACTGAAAAAGCAGTGGGCATAGACAAGTGCGGACTCTGCTCCTACTGCTGGAACGGCAAAGAATAACTATGAATTGAGAAATGAGAATTGAGAATACTTTTCCCGGTTACATTCTCAGGTGAATGAATGGAGAATTAGTGAACTACTTTATAAAAGCGGAACGATTAATTCTCCATTCTCCATTCTCGATTCTCCATTATATAAAACGGAGGATATAACATGAACAACAGTTTTTCCGAAAGCTACAAGAAGGCAGGCGTTGACGTTACTGCCGGTTACAAAGCCGTTGAGCTTATGAAGTCACATATCGCCCGCACTATGACAAAGGGAGCTCTCTCCGGCATAGGCGGATTCGGCGGTCTCTTCGAGCTCGATATGACAGGTATCCAGAAGCCGGTACTGGTATCCGGTACAGACGGCGTCGGCACCAAGATCAAGATCGCTTTCATTCTCGATAAGCATGACACTGTTGGTATCGACTGTGTTGCCATGTGTGTAAATGATATCATCTGCTGCGGTGCAAAGCCTCAGTTCTTCCTTGACTATATCGCCTGCGGCAAGAACATCCCCGAAAAGATCGCTCAGATCGTTTCAGGTGTTGCAGAGGGCTGCGTTCAGGCTGAATGTGCTCTTATCGGAGGCGAGACTGCTGAGCACCCCGGCCTTATGCCTGAGGACGAGTACGACCTGGCAGGCTTCTCTGTAGGTGTTGTTGACAAGTCAAAGATACTCCAGCCCGATACACAGAAGGCAGGAGATGTGCTCATCGCTATCAAGTCCAGCGGCGTTCACTCAAACGGCTTCTCACTTGTAAGAAAGGTATTCGATGTCAACGAGCAGAATCTGGCTATGCACTTCGATGACCTGGGAGCTACTCTCGGTGAGACTCTCCTTACTCCTACACGTATCTACGTAAAGGCTGTAATGAACCTCATCAATAATGTTACTGTAAAGTCTATCTCACATATCACAGGCGGCGGCTTCTATGAGAACATCCCTCGTGCTCTCCCCAAGAACCTTGCTGCAAAGATCGAGAGAAATGCCGTTCAGGTTCTGCCTATCTTCGATCTCATCGCAAGAACAGGAAATATCCCTGAGAGAGATATGTTCAACACATTCAACATGGGTGTTGGTATGATAGTTTCTGTTGACAAGAACGACGCTGACAAGGCTATTGCTGCTATAAAGGCTGCCGGCGAGGACGCTTATGTTCTCGGTGAACTTGTTGAGTCAGAAGAGGGCGTTATCATACTCTGATTATAATAAAACGGGAAGTCACAGTGCCGGTCAGGCCGGGGCATATAAAAACGGACAATCCGTAAAACATTGCTTCGCTCGTTTTACTGCTATTCAGGAGGGGCTCTGCCCCTCCTCGCACACCTCTCCGCCAAAGGGATAACATCCCTTTGGGATCCCGTTTTCTATTCTGATATTATAGGGTGATGTTATGAAAAAACAGATAATATCGCTTCTGGCCGCTTCGGCAGCAGCTCTTTCTGCTGCTGTATTTCCGGCCTTTTCCGCCGGAGATCGTTACGATCTTGACGGCGATGATAAAGTAGATGCTTTCGATATGGTGCTTGCAAGACAGGGCGGCCTGCCGGAAAGTGAGCTTGCAAAGCTTCAGTCCTTCCTGCTCGGAAACGGTGCTTCCGCCCAGCCGGATACTGAATATACGATAGACGAAAGCTGCATACTTGAACCAAAAGGCACTGTACATACCGGTGAGGGTACATTCTACGGCGGAGGATATGAGGGCGGCTGCGCTATGCTGGACCCCGTATCCCGTGACTACTGGATAGTCGCAATGAACCTTGCCGACTATAATGATGCTCAGCTTGCAGGTGCCTATATCCAGGTCACAGGCGAACTTGGTACTATAAATATGCTGGTAACAGACCTGCTCCCCGAGGGAAAGAAGGGCGATCTTGATCTGTATACAGACGCTTTTCCGCTTATAGCTCCGGTGGAGAAAGGAAGAGTGCCGGTCAGCTGGAAGATAATCCCGCTGGATTCGGCAGAGGATGCTCCTATGTCATATAAATTCAAAGAAGGCAGCTCACCTTTCTGGTGCGGTGTACAGGTGAGAAATCACCGCTACCCTATCACAAAGCTGGAATACCTCAACGATAAGGGTGAATTTGTTGAGATAAACCGCCGCCCGTACAATTACTTTGAATCTATGGATATGGGACCTGGACCGTATACCTTCCGCATTACGGATATCTACGGTCAGCAGGTCATCGACAGGGATATACCACTGTCAGAAGATGATACCGTTATTTACCAGGGGCACGCTCAGCTCCCTAAATAAATGCATGGAGTAAACTATGAAAGTTGATAAACTTGACCTGACCTGGTCAGCCATATCCATGGTGATCGTCGGATATTCCTATCGCCACGGAGCACTTATAAAAGGACTTATACTGATATACATTCTCATGGCTGCCGTATTCCTCTGGCATATCTATGTCATCAGGAGAAGAATGAGCGGCAGTATCGCTGTGTACGGCACAATAACCGACTATCACGGCTCCAAAAAGAACTCAAGCCGCTTCAAGGGCTGGTACCCCGTGGTAAAATATACCACTGAGACCGGACGTGAGATCACATCTGTATACACAGTAGAGGACTCTAAGCAGCGCTATGAGATCGGTTCAGAGGAGCTTATATGCTATGATCCTGATGATCCCATGTTCTTCTACTTCTCCTCATGCAAGGAAGATCTGTATAAGGATTACTACCGCCTCCTGGTATTCGGCGGTGCTATCGCTGCTATGCTTGCGTTGTATATCCTGATAAAATAACGGTTAGGGCGGACAGATGATCTGTACGCCCATAATGCCATATTACGGTTTTCACATGATCACCGGTTCATCCCCCGGCATTATATCAAACAGAGGTGTGTTTATATGATATTTATGCTTTTTGCACTGATAGCTGTCGGCATAGGCTTTTTTCTTCAGAAATGCCATACCGACCGCATCAAGGACGCTCAGCCCTATACCGCTGAGATCATAAGTCTCCAGGAAAGAACCCGTGTCCGCCGTGGAATGGCTTACACTGAATATCGCCCTATGGTAAAATACAACAATGGCTCAAAGGAGATAATCGCTGAGCATTACAATGGTATCCGTGCTGTGAACTGCGGCTATCAGCAGGGAGAAACTGTTACCATATTCGCTGACAAAAGGCTTCCGAAAAGCTTCTTCTTCCCGGAGGAGAACCATAAGATAAGCTATGAGGCTGTTGTCGCTTTCATTGCCGCAGGTCTTCTTGTAATATTTGGTATCATCATGATACCGGCCGGGCTCTGATAAAGGGGGAACACTATGAGACCTGAAGTATTCTTCACTGTATCCGGGATAGCCAGTATGCTGATCGGTTTTCCGATATTCATGAAATACCGCAGACTCGCAGATATGTCCCGTACTATATCAGGAACAGTATCTGAGCTGCGCTCTGCAAAGGATAGCAAAGTTCCGCAGAAATCTCCGGCAGACGCATTCATGCCTACAGGCATGGGGATAGTCCCGGTGGTGAGATACGAAGAGGGCGGAGTTTTCCATGAGACCGAACACTACCGTGGCATGAGCAAAACTGAGATTCGCCACCAGATAGGTGAGCAGGTGCTGATAAATCTCCTGCCCGGAAAGCCTGTACGCTTTTTCTTCACAGATCAGGAAAAGCTCTACCGGATGAGAGGCTTGCAGTTCATATTTGGCGGTGCAGTATGCCTGATAATGGGCATAGTAATGAATATTATGCTAAAATAAAAGAAGTATGACCATAATGATCCAGCTTACTCTTATTATTGCAGTTGCTATTTCATTAGTTTACGTTATCGTTATTTATTTTATATGATCTGGAGGGCTCTGAATAATGCTTGCTGATATCCAATCGTCAATAAGGTTTATTCCCATTACACTGCCTTTTAACATTCCATTTGAATTCCTTATTATAGCAGCCGGAGCATTGCTGCTGCTTTGCACCGTATATGGAATAAGGGATGTGCTTCTTTCAACAGAAAATAACCTTGCTGAATCAAAAGCAACGATCAAAACCATAGCCCCTATCCCATATGGTTCATCTAAAAACAGAAGAGTACTGATCACAGCAGAATATACTATCAACGGATTTTCCAGAACAGGCCGATGTTCTTCAGATGAAGGCCTGCACAAAGTTGGGGAGAAAATTTCCGTTCTTGTGAATCCGAAAGCTCCTGAACAATTCTGGCTGAAAGGCGAGAACAGAACTGCCAGTTCTAAGCTGGCAAAACTCTTACCGTGGACATTGCTTGGTTTATTCTGCATATTCCTTATTATCGGCGGAATCCGCTGGCTAATGTACTGATAGCATAGCAGGCATATTCCATAAAATACTAATTATTTCCGGAGGTAATCCCAATGAAAAATATAGTCGTACTCGTTTCCGGAGGCGGAACAAATCTCCAGGCTCTCATCGACGCTGAGCGCTCAGGAGAGATAAAAGGCGGAAAGATAACCTGCGTTATCTCCTCAAAAGAAGGTGTATTCGCTCTTGAAAGAGCTGCAAAGGCTGGTATCCCTTCAAGAGTCATCCCCAGAAAGGAGTACTCCGACAGCCTCAGCTACAGCAAGGCAATACTGGCTGCTCTTAATGAAGAAAAAGCCGACCTCATCGTCCTCGCAGGCTTCATGACTATACTGGACGAATGCGTGACCTCCGCCTACGCATATAAGATAATCAATGTACACCCTGCGCTCATCCCCTCATTCTGCGGAGAGGGCTTCTACGGCCTTAAAGTCCACGAAGCTGCTCTTGCCTACGGAGTAAAGGTCAGCGGCGCTACGATACATTTCGTCAATGAAAAAGCCGATGCAGGCGCTATCATCCTTCAGGGCACTGTTGATGTGCTCCGTGATGATACACCGGAAGTTCTCCAGAGAAGGATAATGGAGAATGTTGAGTGGAAGCTCCTGCCTAAGGCTGTTTCGCTTTTCTGTCAGGACAGGATAGATATTGTGGACGGAAAAGCTTACATCAAGGACTGATTCTTTTTCAATAAGGAGGCAGTATAATGATAATAGGTCTGCACGAAGAACGCTTCTGGCATGAAGGCAAATTCATGAGCACCTTCTTCCGGAAGGATATGAAGGTATACATCTACAGCGGCGCTGATACCCCCTATGCAGAGGAATGTATAAAGGACTTCAATGCCCCCTCGCAGGAGCTTCTCGATGATATAAGTGAAGCGCTGTATCTTCACTGTGCTGATTCGCTGAACCTCTGGGCTGAGATAGATAAGCGTGACGAGATCGAAAAAGCTATGGCTGTTGAATTTGCCCCCTGCATGGATAAGTCAAAGCTGCTGAAATGTCTGCGCCCCTCGGTACTCTCGGTAAGAGAGTCACTGGACGGTCAGATAGGCTGGCAGGCCGAGCTGGAATGTCAGTGGGAGCCGGAAAAGGGACTTGAAATAGTAGTCCTCGGCGGAAAACTGCTTTATCTCGGCACATTCGCCGACAACTCACCCTGGGATGAATTCCCTCAGGACGACAGCTCAAATTATGCTGCACGCACATGAAATCAACTGCTATGGATATAAAGGAAATAAGGGAAAAACAAACCGTTCAGAAGCTCTTCCTCTGCTTCTGGATGTATGCTGTTCTGGGCTGGTGCTATGAGGTATTCCTTGAAGTGGTGGTATACCGCTGGGGATTTTCAAACCGTGGAGTACTCTTAGGCCCATATTGTCCTGTATACGGCGTGGGAGCTATCGTCTTCCTGCTGTGCTTCGGACGGCTGATGAGGAAGAAGAATGTGAAATGGCTGAATATCGCTAAACCATTCCTGATATTCCTCGGGTGTATGGCGATAGCGACGCTGATAGAGCTGATAGCAAGCTACATACTTGAGGCTGCCACCGGCGCATGGCCCTGGCAGACCTATGCGAATTACAAATACAATTTCCAGGCAAGGATCGCTCTTTCCACATCTGTCCGCTTCGGTCTTGGCGGAACAGCTTTCATGTATATCGTGCAGCCGCTGTTCGACAAGCTGCTTTCAAGGCCATCACGAAAAACGCTGGATCTCATCGCTGCCGCTGTGCTTATACTCACGGCTGCTGATGTGATATATACATTATTCATCAAATAATAACCCAAAAGGAGAAATCAACCATGAAAAAGCTGGATATCGCACAGGAACTCAGTTCAAACGCTTACCCCGGAAGAGGTATAATCATAGGCAAGTCTGACTGCGGAAAGTACGCTGTTACTGCATACTTTATAATGGGCAGAAGCGTTAACAGCCGCAACCGTGTTTTCGTAGAGAACGGCGAGGGCATCCGTACACAGGCTTTCGATCCTTCAAAGCTTGAAGATCCACACCTCATCATCTACGCTCCTGTAAGAGTGCTCGGCAATAAGCTCATCGTTACAAACGGCGATCAGACTGATACTATCTATGAGCTCATGGATAAACAGCAGACCTTTGAGCAGTCTCTCCGCACAAGAGAGTTCGAGGACGACGCTCCTAACTATACCCCACGTATCTCCGGTATCCTCCACTTTGAGGACAATGGCTTCAACTACGCTATGTCCATACTCAAGAGCGCTAACGGCAATCCGGATTCATGCCAGAGATATACTTTCTCATTCAGCAATCCTATCGCCGGTGAAGGAAGATTCATCCACACCTACATGGGTGACGGCAATCCGCTCCCAAGCTTTGAGGGAGAGCCTAAGCTCGTTGGCATAAGCGGCAATATCGATCAGTTCACAGATATGCTCTGGAACAACCTCAACGAGGATAACAAGGTATCTCTCTTCGTCCGCTATGTTGAGCTTGGAACAGGCAAGACTGAGACTCGTATCATCAACAAAAATAAATAAGGACATATATCATCTATGGAAATAATACCACTGAAATGCCCCAGCTGCGGAGCAGATATAATTTCCGACAATAAGCATGAGCTACGCTTCTGTTCTTACTGCGGCACACAGCTTCACTTCGATGATGGTCACCGCAGCATACATATCGTGGATGAAACAAAGATCGCTGAGATCAATCTCCAGCACCATATCCTCGATGAAAAACGAAAGGCAAAGGAAGAACTTTTACACGCCGACCGCCTATGGCTCGGCTTATGCTGCCTGTTTTTGAGTATTATATTTTGTACTATCTTAATCGCTATGTACTTGATGGCAGAAGATGAAGACTCTATACCGGGCGTTCTTTTCATGGCATTCAGTATGATCGCATCTATATTAATACCGATCATTATGGCTGCTAAACGTCCGATACCACAGAAAAGCATTGCCGACGATTACCGTAAACGCCATCGTATACTGACAGGTATATTACTGTTTATTGTGACGGTTTTTATATTCTTTTTCGGCGGCCTTGTCGGAGTAGCTTTAAATGAATAAACGAGGTGAACGGCCACGAAAAAACATCTTTATGCCCTGATACTTACAGCAGCTCTCCTTACAGGCTGCTCATCAGGTGGGAGAAACAACTCCTCATCTCAGCCGGCCAGTCTTGGTCCTCCGCAAAGAGCAGAGTTCAATTATGATCTTCCCGAATCCGCTTCATACCGCAGATCAGTCCGCAGATTCGACAGCACCCATTTTCTTTACAAAAATGCGGAGACGTATGATGATCACGATAATATGATACGCTGCTCGGAGGTGGATATCAACACCGGTATCGAGACCGTCACAAGGACCTACTCATATGTTTATAATAAGGACGGCTCAAAAAATGAGGTATGCGATTACAGCTATGTTTCTACAAAAACGCTGTTCACCTACAACGAAAACGGCGATCCGGTGAAAACCGAGGTATATGACGTTGATTCAGGTGCACTGAAAAATACAGTTACCAATGAGTATAACGAACAGGGCGATATGATAAAAAGCGTCCAGACCAACGCCGGCGGAAAGGATGCCCTGCTTGCCTGCTATAAGTACGAATACGGCGACAACGGCAAACCGTCAGTCAGGTATGAATATTACACCGATGATTCCCTCAAAGCCACAGACACTTACACCTATGACAGCGAGGGAAGAGTGCTTACCGATGAAAAGCTCATCGAAAACAGCTCTGTACCCAAGCAGGTATTCACCTATGAATACAACGAAGCCGGACTTGTTACCCTTGAGACCGAGACTGACTATACAGCCGACGGAGCTGTCCAGACCTCTGCACAGCTCAAAAGCACCTACGATCAGTCAGGCCGTATCATAAAGCTTGAAAGCATAGTCAACGATTCATGTAACTGGTATGAGCTGTACGATTACGAGGATATTACCAGCTGACATAACGTCTCATTAACAGGAGGTTCGATATGCCTACTATGAAATGTCCCGGCTGTGCCGCAGATATTGAATACAAAAAAGGCGAATGGAGAGTCAAATGCCCTGCAGCCAATGGCGTGAGACCGGCGAGCCTAAGCCGATAATACATCCGCTTCCCGTAAAGCCGCCTGCTGTGCCCGGGCTTACGGAAACTGTGGAGCATTACCTTGAAAGGCTGAGAAAATGGCGTATAGGATGTGCAAAGATCATTATTGCTGCCAGCATTATCTTCTTTATAGGTGCTGCACTGTATATGAAATGCGATTCCCCTGAGCCCATATTCCCTATAATAATATTCGCCGCTGCTCTCTATTTCATAGCACCGAGAATGTTTGCAAATTCAAGGCCAAAGCCGCTGGGGCCTCCGGCCTCGGAGGAAATACACGTTCCGTCCGAAAACGCCACATGGTTCAGCTTTATCCTTATCGATATCGCTGCCGGAGCCGCAATGTTCCTGACAGCAGTCCTTTTCTTCGGACCGTTCGTATGGAAATGATACTTCGATACGGCTGCCTTATCATCACCTATACTGTGATCTGATATTATTACGGAGGACTATGCCATGTCAAAAAGAAACAAGCTTATCAGCAGCTATGTTAAAGCTGCTGCTCTCGGACTTTCATTCATTATGACAACCGGGACTTTCTATAGCTGCAAGGGTAAGGACTGCTCCGATGACAAAAGCAGCAATGTAAGCAAAAATGTGATAAACACCGCTGATGAGGCAATTAATATGTATCTGGATACCCTTGAAGTAAAAAGGGGCGAAGAGCATTATTCATGTATATACTCCGAAAAGGATTTACAGGAGTATAAGGACGGCGGTCAATGGGACAAAATACTTAAAGCATATGATGATTATATCGCCTCGGAATGTGACAGCGGAAAAGTCAGCGTTGAAAGCGTGAAGCAGCTAAGCCAGCTCTCAGATGAACTGCTCGGGACTATCGGAAGATTCCTGAAACAGGATCACGGAATGGACATTTCTCCGACCGATGGTTATGAATACGAAGCAACTGTCATCTTCAAAAAAGACGATCCGCCGCAGACACTTGAACTGTTCGCCATCAATACTGAAGACGAGGGCTGGAAAGTTTTCGATGAAAATGCTGATTACCTCGATGAGTTCTATTATCTTGATGATGATTATGACTACGGCGAGGAATAAATAAATGTTAACAAATCTTTTTAAATATAAGGAGGACATTATTATGTCAAATGAAATGCAGTTAAAGTATGGATGCAACCCCAATCAGAAACCCTCAAGAGTTTATATGGCTGACGGCAGCGAGCTCCCTATCGAGGTCCTCTGCGGACGTCCCGGCTATATCAATCTCCTGGATGCCCTCAACGGCTGGCAGCTCGTTAAGGAACTCAAGGCTGCTACAGGCGTATGTGCAGCTACTTCCTTCAAGCACGTTTCTCCTGCCGGAGCAGCTATCGGAAGACCTCTTTCCGATGATCTCAAAAAGATCTACTGGGTAGACGATCTGGGCGAGCTCTCTCCTCTTGCAAGTGCTTACGCAAGAGCAAGAGGCGCTGACAGAATGTCCTCCTACGGTGATTTCATCGCTCTCTCCGACAAGGTGGATGTATGCACAGCTAAAATGATACAGCGTGAGGTAAGCGACGGCGTTATCGCTCCTGACTACGATCCCGAGGCTCTTGAGATACTCAAGTCCAAGAGAAAGGGCACTTACTGCATTCTTAAGATCGATGAGAACTACAAGCCTGCTCCTATCGAGACAAAGCAGGTATACGGCGTTTCCTTCGAGCAGGGACGCAATGAGCTGGATATCAACCGTGAGCTCCTTTCAAATATCGTTACTGACAATAAGAACATCCCTGATGACAAGAAGGATGATCTCCTTATCTCCCTCATCACTCTCAAGTACACACAGTCCAACTCTGTATGCTATGTAAAGGACGGACAGGCTATCGGTATCGGTGCAGGACAGCAGTCCCGTATCCACTGTACACGTCTTGCAGGCCAGAAGGCTGACAACTGGTGGCTGAGACAGTCCCCGAAGGTAATGGGACTCCAGTTCGTTGACGATATCCGCAGAGCTGACCGTGACAACGCTATCGATGTATACATCGGCGATGAGTACGAGGACGTTCTCCGTGATGGCGAGTGGCAGAGGATCTTCAAGGTTAAGCCTGAGGTATTCACTGTTGAGGAAAAGAAGGCTTGGCTGGCTAAGAATACAGACGTATGCCTCGGTTCTGATGCTTTCTTCCCATTCGGCGACAATATCGAAAGAGCTAAGAAGTCCGGTGTTGCTTATATCGCTGAGCCCGGCGGATCTATCCGTGACGATAATGTTATCGAGACCTGCAACAAGTACAATATCGCTATGGCATTCACAGGAATCCGTCTTTTCCACCACTGATAATACTAAGGCGGCGTTTGCTCTGTACGCAAACGCTGCCCTGTTTTCATCACAGGAATAATAATGCTGAAAAGCATGACACAGATCCAGTACGGAAGATAATTATTCTCTCCGCTGCTGCAAAAATCTCTCTGGGATTTCTGAGAGAGTCACTTATGCAAAGGATCATATCTGCATAACAGTCTGTCTGCTGGTCATGATCCTGTGTATCATCAATATGAAAAAGGACAGCAGGTCTGTCCGTGAAAACAATGGAGAAAAGAATGAATAGAAAACTCATTACCCTTGTACTTATTGCGAGCCTTTCAATGTCTGCATGGAGCTGCAGCAGCAAGAAAAGCTCATCTGAAGCTTCTCCGGAAACGAGCACAGCTCAGGAAGCTGCTACCGCAGAGCTTCTGAAGCTCGGCGAGAGCTATACTCTCAGCGACGGTAATTTCAAAATTTCCGTACCTGAAGGAATGAAGCAGCGAGAAGAGAATTCAATGTATGAATATACCTTTCAGCTTGGAGACGATCAGGATTCTCTTATAGGTCTATCCAGCGTTTCCAATATGCACCAGACTGCAACAGGTTTCGGCGAAGGAATTCTCGTTGACCATGAAAGTGCGGGCTTTACTGATATTAAAGGAAGCCCATACTCCTTAAACGGCATTCCAGCCTACAAGATAACCGCTACAGACAGCACCACAGGTAAGGATATGGACTACCGCATGGATCTCTTCCAATACGGAAACGGCGATCTTATCTGTGTGAACGCAGTCGCACCAAAGGGCACTCTTGCAGACTATGCCTCAGAATTCGATACTGTCATCAGCTCTGTTGAATACCTCGGAACACCGCTCAAAGCTGAGCCGGAAAATGTGGACAACGCCCGCTTCTCGCTGACTGTTCCGGAAAATCTCTTCATAAGAGATGCATCAGACGATGAGAATGTATACATCGGCTATAACCTCAACAATACCACTGACGAGTACATCTGCCGCCTTGAAGTCACTGTAATGGATGACATGACTCCGACTGAGGCTTCTGATACACTTTTCGGCCAGTGGGAAAAGAATGAGCGTTCCTCCGAACGCAGCAGAGATAACTGCCAGTTCATGGGATATGACGCTTTACATATCAAGCAGGTCATCTCTTTAACAGAAACCAAGGTCGATTCTGAATCCTACCACTTTGAAGCAGGCGGCACTACATACTGGATCTCTATAACTTCTGCTCAGCCGCTTACCGAGCAGTTCAAAAAGGATATCCAGCCTGTACTTGACAGCTTCAGCTTCAAATAAAAGGAGCACTGAACTATGAATGAAGATATGAACAATGGCCGCCGCTTCGATAATGAAGAACAGTCAACGGTTATCCCCAGAAAAAAGCCGGATTATACCGCAGGATATGAGGCTCCGGCAAAGGAGGCCAGCTTCAACTCCGCAGATATCCTAAGAGCTGCAAAAGCATTTGAAGTCAAGCCGGAAAAGGAAGAATCTATCGTACTCAATATCCTGAAAGGCATACTCGGAGCCTTCATAGGCTGTATCCCGGGATTTCTGCTGTGGATACTCATAGGAAGAGTCGGCTTCATCGCAAGCATCTGCGGAATGGTCCTTGCCCTTGGCGCTGTAGCAGGCTGCTGGTTCTTTACAAAGGACGATGACCTCTCTCCTGTAGTGATCGGAGTAATAACCGTATGCGTCATAATATTCACCATATACCTTGCAGAAAAAATAGTATGGTGCTGGGAGCTGTCAGACGCTTTCCAGAAATACGAGGCGGATCTCCGCCAGGAAATGTATGACTACGGCGGAAGC
>LVAK01000054.1 GCA_001604035.1 Clostridiales bacterium Firm_05 | reverse complement strand
ATGGATGAAACATTATATTGAATTATATTACGCAGATATAGAAAAAATGAGGTTAATATTTGAAATCAATGCTTATATTGAGCTTAAATCAAGAGTAGATGTGATTATATACTATTTGTCAATAAACAACGACTTCGCAGCTTTCAAAAAACTATATTTATTTCCGACTTCATGTTCGTGGATTGGAAGCGAGTTACCGTTAATTCAGTCTAAGATTGATTTCCTTACAGAATTAAAAAGACAATTAACAGAAGTATCCTATCTACAACACAAAGCATATATTAATGAACTAATCGAAGAGACAGAAAAATATAAAGAAAGGACCGAGATTGAGGAAATGTTGGAAAGTAAGTGATAAAATACGTTTCATATAAAATTTCAGAAGTGATAGCAATGATCAACATAGCAATACTTGTCGGCAATATGAGAAAAAATGGCAATACTGTGCGGCTGGCGCAGAGCTTTACAGAAGGAGTTCCCAGAATAATAACGTTGAGATAGTATCTGTTGCCGATTATAATATCAATCTCTGCATAGATTGCAACAGCTGTTTCACGCGCGAAGGCAATAAATGTTTCCAGAATGATGACATTGTGCAGATATATGAGAAGCTAAGGAATGCGGATATCGTTGCCATTGCCTCACCTGAGTACTTCTATGAGATAAAGAATTCATTAACAATCCCGAAAGCAGTCAGCTAAAGACCGCTTTCGGGATCATTTCTTTTATTTAGTTTGCAGGAACTCCTTAAGCAGGAATGCACAGAAATACGGGAATGAATATACATTATCCGAATAGCCGACATTACCGTTGAACAGCTTAACACCAAATATAATATCCGCATATTTATCGGAGTTTATCAGTGTTTTAAGGGACTTCGCCCTGCCGTTCTCAGCCTTGACTTCAACAGGCACAAGTGAGTCTTTAGTACGCATGAAGAAATCCTGCTCAAGTGTGGAATCCTCACGGCGATAGTAATAGAGGTCGCAGCCACTTTTAACAAGAGCCTCCCCTACGATGTTTTCATAGAGAGCGCCTTTATATACGCCAAGGTTTTTGTTTGCGCGAAGATCGTCTTGTGCCTCGTCGTCGAGCATTGCCACCAGCAGACCACTGTCTGCAAAATATAGCTTGAACTTATTCTCATCATAGTTGCCCTTTAGTGGCAACTCAGGAAAGTTTAGACAGTAACAGGGATTGACGATGCCAGCATCAACGAGCCAGTCTATACAGCCGCGGTAATCGCGAAAACGAGCTCCCGAGGCGACCTTTGATATCTGAAACTTCCTGTTCTCCTTTGCAAGCTGCGGAGCGATCCTATTGAACACATTCAAAATACGAGTCTGGTCAACGCCTTCTGCGTATTTGCGAATATCCTCCTTGTAGTCCGCGAGAAGCTGTCTTTGCGTATCAAGGGAGCCTTCAAATGTGCCATTTTCGATATACTGCGAAACCACCGCAGGCATACCGCCAAGCACACAGAAGTCGAGGAATAGCGAGCGGCAAACCGAGAGTTCCAGCTCGCTGAACGGCTTCTGCTCTATCATGTGGCTGAACAGGTTTTCACGGAATGAATCGTCATAACCTTTCGCCCAGAGAAACTCCTCAAAGTCCAGCGAACGCATGGTAAAGTCTTTCTTAAAGCCTACACTGTTGCTCTCGATTTTTCGATAATTTATACCGAGCATAGAGCCGCTGCATATCACATCGAAACGGCCGTCCTGCTTGAAGAATTTGAGACTTGTGGCAATATCGGGAAAGCTCTGTATTTCGTCAAAAAATATAAGTGTTTTGCCGTCAATAAATTTCTTTGAAGGATCAATGAGCGAGATGTTTTTTATAATATCGTCTGTTTTGTATCCGTCGGAAGTGATCATCGTGTATTTCGGTTCTTCAACAAAATTTATTTCAATAAAGCTGTCATAATTGTCAGCGGCAAAGTGCCTTATGGATTCCGTCTTGCCGACCTGACGTGAGCCTTTTACTATAAGCGGCTTCCTGTCCTGTTCGGATTTCCAATCAGTGAGAAATTTGTCTATTTTACGTGGTATATACATATACACTGCACCTCCTGTCCTCTCTATGATACAATAAACAGAGCCAAAAGTCAAGCGCTTTCGCACATTTTTATAGTCATAAATCAATCTATTTACACAAAATCATAGCGAATAATTCTTGAATCGACACATATTTGTATTACAGTTGGTATGGCAGCGTGAATAATAACTGCTCGACTTTTATACCATTCTCTTTTGCGTAGGAAGCTCCGTAACAATCAGTGTGTGTTCCGACTACAAGCAGCAGATCAGAATCATCTATCATATGCTCGTCTGCGAGGTCATAGCAGTCATTGGTGTAGTGATGTGAAATGATCTCAACATTATCCGAATCGGCATGAAGTCTGAAAAAGCGGTCACGGTGCTCCTCAACCCAGTTTGTAGATTGCTCCTCATATGGCATTGCGATGTTCAGCTCAATGTCGTTGTACATAGCCAATGCTGTTATTATCTCTCCGCACCACAGCGGCACTCCATACTCACAGTTTACCCAGAACCTGTCATATCCCTTGCAGTAAAGCTCCCATATTTTCTCGCGGAGCTTTGCTTTTATCTCGGGATATGGAGGTTCATTTTCATTTTTGCAGACGAGCTTCAGTTCTTCGCCTGTTGATATGATTGTACATGTCATAAAAATCACTCTTTCATCATATGGGATATATCGTATATTATAACACATTTCAACCAGATTTGCGATATATCCCATACATTTAATTCCAATGTTTGGTAATATTAAATATACGATATATCCCAAACACTGGAGTGATTGTAATGAATGCTAAAGAAGCTGTCGCAAAACGAATAATAGAGCTGTGTGAAGAGCATGGCATTGCAATAAACGCACTTGCAAACAGTTCCGGTGTTTCGCCTTCAACTGTGTATAGTATGCTGAATGAAAAAAGTCAGAATCCCGGAGTAGTATCCATTAAGAAAATCTGCGACGGGCTTGATATTTCTCTTAGGCATTTCTTCGATTCTGACCTGTTTGATGACCTTGAACAAGAAATAAAATAACAATATCCCTGTGACCAGAGCAAATTTGTGCCTGATTACAGGGATTCTTCATTTATAACACCGGATCAGCAATTATTTCTGCACCCGACCATTGCTTTATTGCGGATAAAATGGTAGAATGTAATTATCAGGGATTATCCGGAACAGAAAGAGGGCAATCATATGAAATACTCCGAAGTGCAGAAGATAGCGAAATACACGATAGAATACATAAAAAAAGAGATACACACAGGTATGAAGCTGACCGAGGTACGTCGCCTTTGCGAGGATAAAATGCTTGCGTTGGGAGCAGATTCATTCTGGTACTGGAATATTGGTGCATTTGTATTCTCAGGTGACGAGACCACAGTATCAGTCTCCGGCAGGGAGTATGTGACCTCCGACAGACTTATCGCTCCGGATGACATTATAACGATCGATCTCAGTCCGCAGAATGATAATATATGGGGCGACTACGCAAGAACGATAATTCTCGAGGGCGGCAAAGTAGTTGATGATATAAGCAGTATCCGCAGCGATGAGTGGCGGAACGGTCTGCTTATGGAGGAGAAACTTCACGCTGAACTGCTCAGCTTTGCGACTCCGCAGACCACATTTGAGGAGCTGTATTTCCATATCAATCAGCTAATAACTAATCGCGGATTTATCAACCTTGACTTTCTCGGCAATCTCGGTCACTCGATCGTAAAGGACAAAAACGACCGTATTTACACCGAAAATGGCAACACTGCACTGCTGTCATCGGTGGACTATTTCACTTTTGAGCCGCATATCAGCGTCAAAGGCTCAAAATATGGGTATAAGAAAGAGAATATTTATTACTTTGTGGACGGGAAGCTTAAAGAACTATAAGAAAGAAGGCACCTGTTATGAGAAACTCAAAAGCAC
>LVAK01000053.1 GCA_001604035.1 Clostridiales bacterium Firm_05 | reverse complement strand
TAGCTCGCGTCGTTCATCAAGGCGTAGGTGGCAACAGCGTTTGCGCCCTTTTCGCCCGTAGTATAGCTTTCAGACGGATTAGAACCATCCCAGTTAAAGCGACCATGCTGGTAACCATCTCTTTCGAAGAAATCAATGATACGCTTTGCCATTTCGGTTTCACGGTCTGCGTCAACACCGAACAGATAGTAGTCCATACCGAAGTTCATAGCGCAGCGCATGGCGTCGTACATGTATTTTGTGGCATTGCCATTGAATTCTACGGCATGGGGCGTTCCGTCAAAGTTGTTGTAATCGGAGAACAAACCGGACTGCTTGTTAGAAGATACATACAGGTGCGTACGCGTAGCCTCGGTTGCCTTGCCCCACTTGTCATTGTTGGTTTCGGACCAGCGGGTGAACAAGTCTACGAATGCAGGCAAGCTGTAAGACGGGTCAGACCAGGAGTTGTTTCCCTGCGAGGGCTGGAACGTCACGATGTAGGACTGTTCGTTGAACAGGGAATTGCCATTGCCCTTCCAGCAAGCCTTGAGGATTGCCTGGGCGTCCTTCATGTAGCCTTCGTCGTTCCAGCGGTTGGCGGCGAACAGAAGAGACATCATGAAATACATTTCGCCATCAGGTGCGTTACCACGGTCTTTCACACTGCCGTAGGTCTCGACTGACCAAGAGAAATATCCGTCTCCGCCAGTTGCGGGATCATGCCACATGTGGGCCTTGGTCCACTTCCAGAGCTTGTCGAATTCTTCCTTGTGGTTGGTCTGTACGGCAATCATCATGCCGTAGCTCATGCCTTCGGAACGAGCGTCATTGTTGCCAATGTCCTTGACGTAGGCATCGCCTTCGTTAGTTTCGTAATAGACGGTCGAGTTGCCATCGCCCTTGAAGTAGTGATTCCAAAGGTCGTCGAGTTTCTTCTGGATTTCTTCGTCAGTTTTTCCTAAATATTTTTTGAACGGGCTGGTGTAATCACCGGTATAGTAGGCACCCGTAGACTGGGTTCCATCTTTATCGCAATCGGGGCCGAAGTAAGCGCCGTCTTCGTCGAAGAAGTTGCCTGCGTAAATTTGAGATTCGGCTGCAAATGCCGCTGCCGTACCCAAAAGCAGGGCGGTAGATATTTTTTTCATATAATACTCCCTAAGTAAAAACCCGCCTATAATATAAATAGGGCCGTCCTGGATTGCACTAGGTACGGGGCAATTGCTGTTGTATATAAAAACAACGCGGTTTTGGCATGTAATTGACATTTTGTTTAGTTATATTTTCCTTTATGCCTTCACGCACTTACGCGGCCATAGACCTCAAGTCGTTCTTTGCCTCGGTGGAATGTATCCTCCGGGGGCTTGACCCGCTTAAGGCGAAGTTGGTGGTGGCCGACGAAAGCCGCACCGAGAAGACGATTTGCTTGGCGGTGACGCCCGCGCTCAAGGCCTACGGGATTCCGGGGCGTGCGCGACTTTTCGAGGTGAACCAGAAGGTGCGCGATGTACAGCGGCGTACGGGCGAAAAGATCGAGTTCACGATTGCGAAACCGCAGATGGCGAAGTACGTGGAATATTCCACGAAGGTGTACAATGTTTATCTGAAGTACGTGAGCGCCGAAGACATCCATGCGTATTCCATCGACGAATGCTTTCTGGACTTGACGCGATATCTGAAACTTTATAAGAAGACGGCCCGCGAACTGGTGAAGACGATTATCCAGGATGTTTTCACGACTACGGGAATCACGGCCACGGGTGGCATTGGCACGAACTTGTACCTTTGCAAGATTGCGATGGATGTGATGGCGAAGCATGTGGACGCCGACGCTGATGGCGTGCGCATCGCGGAATTGGACGAGATGAGTTACCGCAGGCAGCTTTGGTCGCACAGGCCGCTCACGAGTTTTTGGCAAGTGGGGCGCGGCATTGCGGAGCGCCTGGAAAATTGCAGGCTGAATGCGGGACGCGGCATTTACACGATGGGCGACATCGCCCGCGTGAGTGTGAAGAATCCTGAAGCACTGTATAAGTTGTTTGGCGTGAATGCAGAGATTCTGATTGACCACGCTTGGGGTTACGAGCCTTGCACGATTGCGGACATCAAGAAGTCAAAGCCTCGGAACAGGAGCACGGGCGAGGGCCAGGTGCTGCAGGATCCGTATCCGTTCGACAAGGCGCGTCTCGTGGTGCGCGAAATGGTCGATACGGTTTCGATGACTTTGATTGCGCATGACCTTGTGACAAACGCGATGGTGCTCACGGTGGGTTACGACCGCGAAAATGTGGACAAGGGAATTTACCGTGGCGAAACGGTGATGGATGTTTATGGGCGTTTGCTCCCGAAGCCTGCCCACGGTACGGCAAGCATCGGATATTACACTAGCTCGCAGTCGGTGATGGCCGATGCGGTTATGAAACTTTTTGACCGCATTGTGGACCCGAAGCTGACGGTGCGGCGATTGAACCTGGTGGCCGCCGACATTGTGGATGCGAGTCACGAACAGTACGACCTGTTTACCGACGTGCAGAAGCAGGAAAAAGAAAAGAAGCGCCTGAAGGCGGAACTCCTGATCAAGAAACGCTTCGGCAAGAATGCCATCGTGAAGGGGATGGACTTGCAAGAGGGCGCTACCACCATTGAACGCAACGGACAAATCGGAGGACACAGGGCTTAGGGGTGTGAGGTTGCTCCCCTTGTAGGGTCGCTTTTTATGATTGATAATTACAAAGACATCATTGATTTGCCTTATCCGCGGAATGACTGGAACTTTCTTATCAAGCACCCGCGCATGAATGTGGAAGACCGCGCGAAGATTTTCCACCCGTTCGCGGCGCTCCGTGGGCATGCCGAGGCGCTTGACGCGACGGCTGAACGCAAGCAGGATGCCGTGGCGAACGAATTGACGCTGGACGATCAAATCCTGTAGGACTGCGCCTTTGGCCTACTTGCAAAGGTTGTAGTTGTAATGGATGGCGTGGCCTAGTTTCTTGTAGTTGTCGTACCATGGCCAGTCAAGCTTCTTGTCCAGGGCTTCGTTGAATTCCTGTTCGAAATTATCCAGGTTCACAACGTTCGATGCGAAGAAGGTCTTTTTTATAACATCACGACATTCTTGTTTCTTGCCTTCGTGGTACAGGGATATGGCCAGGTCGTTATATAGGGCGTCGCGTTCGGGCTCGAAAAGAAAGCGGTCGCATTCTGGTATAAATGCGCGGAGGAGCTCGGATGCCGCCGGATAATTCTTTTTCTTGTAGAATGACAGGAAACCCTTCCTGATTGTGGGCAGGCTGCATTTTTCATAGCTTTTGCCCCATTTGTATCCTAGGTCTGCGTTGCCTCCGCAATCGCAATCTATTGCGGTACCGTTTATTATTTCTGTAACAACGGAATCCTTGGTAACCTGCCGGATTTGGACTGTGCAATAGGGGTCCGTTTCTCCATTTGCATAGCGAACGGCAATGTTCCCTTTTATAGGACCGGAAAAATCACAGACGTGATGGCTTGCTCCTGCTACTACCGATATGTCAAGCCAGTAGCCGCCATCTTTTTGCGATATGGTCAAATCCTTGGCGTGGTCCGCCTTGTAGGTTCCCTCGACCAGTTTTGGCAAGTCGGCAAATGATGTTGCCGTAAGAAACAGGAAAATGCCCAATATTCTTGTTCTGTAGTCGCTCATGTATGCAAATATATATTTTATATGCGGTGGCGGGTCGCTTATAGAAAAAATCTATAGCTCTATATAAGAAAGTAGTATTGCTGCGGACCTTGTAATGCGGGGATCGCATTTCTATTTTTGCGCCGTCTTTAGAACCTCGTGGAGGTGCATTATGGAAAAGCGTACTAGTGTTTTTTCAAATGGAATTATTTGGTTTGGTGTCGCGATTTCCGTTTCCGAGATTGAGGCGGGTATCGAGATCGGCTCCGCGGCTGGGGCGGATTCCCTGTGGCTTCCCCTGGTTCTTGGTCACCTTCTGGGTGGCGTGATGCTGTTCTTTGTCGGTCTCATCGGTGCGCGTGTGCGTCTGAACGCCATGGAGACGACGGCTTCGACTTTCGGCAAGTACGGTTCCAAGTTTTTTGCGGCGTTGAATGTGTTTCAGCTGCTCGCGTGGGTGGCCGTGTTGAATGCGCAGGGCGCGTCGGCGCTTTCGGGGCTCAACCTGCCGATTTCTTTCCCGCTGACTTGCGTGATTCTTGCGGTGCTGATCGCGGCGTGGGTCTATGTGGGCCTCAAGCGTTCGGCGAATGTGGCGACGGTCGTGATGGCTGCCCTAGCGATTCTGCTTGCCGTGCTTTCTGTTAAGTTGTTCGGTATCGCCCCAGCGTCTGGTACCAAGGCTGCTGCCGTACTTGGTTTTTGGAATGTTTTCGAGATTTCGATTGCCATGCCCATTTCGTGGTTGCCGGTGATTTCCGACTACACCAAGGATGCCGAAAAACCGGTCAAGGCAACGGCGGTTTCTGCGGTGGCGTATTCGCTGGCGAGCCTCTGGATGTATTTTATCGGTATCGAAATTGCGGGAATCGGGGCGGACAACAATATCGCGCAGGCGATTCTCTTGGCGGGCCTCGGTATCCCGGGAATCGTGATCGTGGTGCTTTCGACGGTGACGACCAATTTCTTGGCGGCGAACTCGGCCGGTGAATCGGCAAAGGCGATTTATGGCAAGCTGAATCCGAAAGTTGCAGGTGTTGTCGTGAGCGTGCTGAGTGCCGCCCTTGCGATTTCGGGAATTATGGACCATTACATCAGCTTCCTTTATCTGATTGCCTCGGTGTTTGCTCCCATGGCGGCCGTGCTGCTCGTTTCGTTCTTCTTTGCGAAGGGCCGCAGCGAAAGTCTCGGCGCCTGGCTCTGGAACTTTTTTGCGTGGCTTGCGGGGTTTGCGGTTTACCAGGTGGCGGAACGCCTGGATTCCGTGTTCCTTGGCCCGACACTGATTGCGGTTATTGTTTCGGCGGCGCTCGCCTATGCCCGCGTTCTCAAATTTCTATTTTTGAACGGTCATGCCACAGAAAAAGATAGCGCTCATCAATGATATCACGGGTTTCGGACGCTGCTCGATTGCCGTCATGGCGCCTGTCGTTTCGGCGATGAAGATTCAGGCGGTTGCGGTGCCGACGGCGATTCTTTCGACGCATACGCAGTTCCCCGAATACTATTTTGACGACTACACTCCGAAAATGCGCGACTATATCCAGACCTACAAGAATCTGGACATGTCGTTCGACGCGATTGCGACCGGTTTTTTGGGCTCCGAAGAACAGGTGGATATCGTCATCGATTTCATCAGGACTTTCAAGAAGCCCGGTGTGTTCACCCTTGTCGACCCGGTGATGGGTGACGACGGTCAGCTCTACAAGACCTATACGCCCGCGCTTTCCGAAAAGATGAAGGGCCTGGTGCGCTATGCCGATATCCTGACCCCGAACCTGACGGAACTTTGCGCGTTGACCGGCACGGAATATCGCGACGGCAATTTCAACAATACCGAACTGGAAAACCTGTGCCAGCAGTTGAGTGCCCAGGGCCCGAAACATATCGTGGTGACCGGCATCCATTGCGAGGACAGACAAATTATGAACTTCGTCTATAGCAAGGGCGAAAAGCCGAAAACGGTCATGGTGGACCGTATCGGTGGCGACCGTAGCGGCACGGGCGATGTCATCAGTGCGGTCATTGCCGGGATGTACTTGAACGGACACGACTTTTACGACTCGGTCAAGCGCTCGACCGAATTTGCTTCCAAGTGTGTCGCCTATTGCGAAGAACAGCACGTCCCCACGCATTGGGGGCTCAGTGTAGAGATGTTCCTTCGCGACTTGATGGAGGACTGACGATGGTTTTGTATACAGTGACAGGACATGTGGGAGAGGCTGGCTATCTGGATATCGCGAATAGCGGCGATCTCACCGGCAAGAACATCTATGTGAACATGACGAACCGTTGCCCCTGCAACTGTGTCTTTTGCCTGCGTCAGACCAAGAAGATGATGGAAGGCAATTCGCTCTGGCTCAAGGAGGGCGAACCGAGTGTCGACCGGGTGATGAATCTTTTTGCTCCGTACGACCTTTCCGTCATCAACGAACTGATTTTTTGCGGCTACGGCGAACCGCTCGAAAGGATCGCCGATGTCTGTGAGGTGATTGACCGCCTCAAGTCAAAATACCCGGACCTGAAAGTCCGCGTCAATACGAACGGCCTTGCGAACCTTGTTCACGGTCGCGACATTACGCCGGAGCTCGCGGGCCGTTTCGACACGGTGTCCATTTCGCTGAATGCGCCGGATGCCGAGGAATTCCTCGCGCTCACGCGTTCCAAGTTTGGGATCGGATCCTTCGAGGCGCTCCAGGAGTTTGCTGTCCTCGCGAAACGCCATGTGCCGAACGTGGTCATGACGGTGGTCGAGAAGGTGATGTCCGA
>LVAK01000052.1 GCA_001604035.1 Clostridiales bacterium Firm_05 | reverse complement strand
GAAGCTTTTTCCATGTCCACGTCATTTTTTGTGAGGGAGTCTGCGATCACCTGAGAGTTCTTTACGATATTTATGTCAAAATTTCTTCCGGCAGGATCCTTGCCGTTTTCGATACCGCTGTAGTTGAAGCTTATAAGTGCTGTAAGAGGCGGTTTATCACGAAGTGTCTTGAAGGTAGCCACACCTGTGACCATAACTGCGATCATAACTGAGACTATTACCCAGGGCAGGAAATATTTTTTAAGCTTTCTGAGAATACCTCCGACAGAAACGACGATCTCGTCATTGCTGTTGGCCTGGTTCTGTATAGTAACATTAAGGTTACGTTCCGATTTTTTTGCCATTTTGACCTCCATATTTCTTTTTCTGAATAAGTATAAAGGGCGCAACACCCCGAATACCCATTATAGCATAAAAAAGCCCGAACGTCAAGAATTTCGGGCTTTTTGATTATTTTTCCAGTATTTATCCAAATTATGACATTTTACTTCCGGGGCAATTTGCCATAATGCACCAAAAGGCTTATTCAAACGATATATCTTTAAGAGCAGTCATACCTGTGCCCCTGTAGATGAGGTATATCGGATGGGTTCCGGCACTTATGGAAATAGGAGCGGAAACAGTTTGCCAGTCGGCAGCCGGGGCAATCTCCAGCTCGGAAACCGCCTCGCCCTTGAGATCGGTGAACACAAGGAATTTTCCATCGCCTTCACCTCTTACAGTGAGGGATATGTTTACTGGCTCATCAAAGCTGAAGTATTTGTAGCCGATGAGTGTGCCGTCGGATATTTCAGCTATGAAGCGTTCAGTATCCCTGCCGGGGAATGTCTCGTGGGTGACATTGGGGAAGCTGTGATCGAAAATCTTGTTTGCACCGTGGGGCATATTTCCGTTGGTGATATAGCAGGCTATAACGGCAGGATATGTGCCTTTGCCTTCAAGGGGGCCTCCGTTGAGGCCGCAGGAGGTTATTTCGGCCTGTTTTATCCTGTAATCCGGAGTTATCTCGATAGGCTCGGCGCAGGCCTGGCGGCTGTAATCGGATTTATGGGTAAGGCGGTGGTAGAACACGTACCACTGACCGTTTATCTCGATGATACTGCCGTGGGTGGTGCCGGTCATATTCATGCGGCAGTCCTCTGTAACGCCGTTCACGCCTATATCTCCGTTGGAAACGATAGTTCCGCCGAAGGTGAAGTCCCTGTCAGGGTAGTCGCTTACAGCGTAGCAGAGCTCATGGTTGTACTGTGAGGAGTACACAAAGAAGTACTTATCCCTGACCTTACGCATGGAGCTTGCCTCGAAGAATTCATGGCCGCCGAAGTCTGCTTCGTAAGGTATGATATGGTGGGGCTGTCCCTTGACAGTGAGCATATCATCCTCCAGCTCGGCAACGATTGCGCCGTTGACGTTTTCGGGAGTGGAGAGTATCTCCTCTGCGGTCTTGTCATAGCGTTCCATGACCTCGCTCATCTGTTCGCTGTCATTGGCAAGTATTTCGTTGGATTCGTCGGGGTATTGTGTGCCGTAATAGAGGTATATCCTTCCGTTATCGTTGAAGGCGCATGGATCGAAACAGACATATTTCTTCATGGGAGTGCCGTCCGGCCAGCGGACGTATCCCAGATATTCAAACTGTCCGGCCGGGCTGTCGCACACAGCTACCTGTATGGGGCCGTAGTAGCCGCCGAAGCCGAATTCTCCTGACATACAGTAGTACAGGTAATATCTTCCGTCATTTCCCTGAACAACGTCCGGTGCGTACATATAGCGGCGTTCGGTGCTGCTGTCGGGATCCTGTGCAGCACGGTATATAACGCCTTCTCTGCGCCAGTCGGTAAGGTCATTCACAGGGGCTGAGTAAACCGTATAGTCACCCATACAGAATGTCCAGCCGCCCTCGTTGTCGTGTGAGCCGTAGAGGTAAACTCTGTCACCGAAGATATGCGGTTCGCCGTCAGGGATATATTCCCCGACAGGCAGAAAAGGGTTGAAAGCCTGTTTGTTCATGTTGTGTTCCTCTTTCTACATCTATTGCCAGAACGATACCCGGAGTGTGACAAAGATGAGGAGTGCAGTATCGTTTGATCTGGCGGCAGCGGATGTGCCGCTGAGTTTTCAGACAGTGTGTCCGTTCTTTTTGAGGATATCAACTACCTGATCTACGTATTTGCGGCAGATATCCTTGTTTTCAGCCTCGACCATAACACGGATGAGGGGCTCTGTACCACTCTGGCGAACCAGTATCCTTCCTGTGGAGCCGAGATCTTCAGTTACCTTCTCAACAGCAGCCTTCACATCCGGATCAGCCTGAGCGGCAGCCTTATCCTTTACCCTTACATTTTCAAGCACCTGCGGGTAAACGGTGAAAGGCGCAGCAAGCTCGCTGAGAGTCTTATCCTTAGCCATGATCACCTGCATGATCTTGAGGCTTGTGAGGATGCCGTCGCCGGTGGAGGCGTATTTTGAGAAGATTATATGACCGGACTGCTCTCCGCCGAGACAGCAGTCGTGTTCTTTCATGTATTCATAGACGTATTTGTCGCCGACAGCAGTCTTTGCGTACTCTATACCCAGCTCGTCAAAGGCTTTGTACAGGCCGAAGTTGGACATAACTGTAGTGACAACGGTGTTGTTGACCAGCTTGCCTCTTTCCTTCATATATCTTCCGTATATGTAGAGTATCTGGTCGCCGTCGATGACGTTGCCCTTTTCGTCCACACAGAGACAGCGGTCAGCGTCACCGTCATATGCAAAGCCTGCGTCAAGACTGTTCTCCACAACGAATTTCTGGAGACCTTCGATATGTGTTGAGCCGGCATTGTTGTTGATGTTAGTACCGTCCGGCTCGGCGTTTATAACATGAGTTTCAGCGCCGAGAGCGTCAAAAACGGCCTTAGCAACATTCCATGAGGAGCCGTTGGCGCAGTCAAGACCTATCTTCTTGCCACGGAAGGAGTACATTCCAAGGGATATGAGGTAACCGATATAGCGGTTCCTTCCCGAAACGTAGTCAACAGTGCGGCCGATAGAAGCGCCGTGAGCGTAAGGAAGTTCCGGCCAGTCCTGACCGAAGGCGCTGAGCTTTCCGTCGAGATAAGCCTCGACCAGCTCTATGACCTGATCTTCCATTTTCTCGCCGTTGGAATTGATGAGCTTGAGACCGTTATCGTGATAAGGGTTGTGGCTTGCGGAGATCATAATGCCGCAGTCAAAAGCGTCTACCCTTGAAATATAAGCAACGGAAGGTGTAGTTGTAACGTGGAGCAGATAAGCGTCTGCACCGGAAGCGGTGAGGCCTCCCACAAGGGAGTATTCAAACATATAACTTGATCTGCGGGTATCCTTACCTATGAGGATACGAGGGGCGGAATCATCGCCCTTCTGTTTTTTTAATTCGCCGTAATACCATCCAAGAAAACGGCCTACTTTAAATGCGTGATCTGCTGTGAGATTCTCGTTGGCGGTTCCCCTGAAGCCGTCAGTTCCAAAATACTTTCCCAAACTATGATTCTCCTTATTAAAAGTATTTATGCGTTATCCCACGCCAGTCGTGGGATATTGATATGATATATTTCGCATATTTATATTATATCACTGTTTTGTGATATAGTCAATATTTATTTAACTTTCAACTGTTCAATTATTGCTGATTTAACGAAAAAAGGCATCCGCTGACCGGATGTCTGAGCGCAAAAATTACTGCAAAGATAGCCTGATAAGCATTATTTGCGCTTGTCAGGCATATCGTTAAGGTTGTTCAGAGCGTATTCGCAGCACTGTACAACAAGCTGATTGAAGGAGATGTCATGCTGAGCGGCAAGCTTTTCCAGCTTTTCAATGAGCGGATCCGGCATACGGATCGTCTTGTTAGAGGCGGAGGGCTTTTTTATTTCAAACATTTATCATTCACTCCTGTAAGAATAGGTATAATTACATCTTACATGATATTATTTGTGAATAATATACTTAAAATTGCAGGTAATATTTACTTGTAATTCTTGTTAGGATATGTTATAATATAACTGCGATGAAGGTCGTGATTCTAAAATAAGGATGTGATAGGGAATGAGAAGATTTTTTGCAGTATCTATAGCAGCAATTGCTGTTATAGCTTGCTTTACCGGGTGCGGTGATGATGAAAGCAGCAAGAAAAGCGGCTCATCAAGTGAGGTTTCAACTGAAAAGGAGAGCATGGAAGAAGTAACAGCTCTTAAAAATGATGAGACCCCTACAAAAGAGCCGGAAACAGAAAAGACAATAGAGGCTAAAACGGAAAAGCCTTCAGAACCACCAACAGAAAAGATTACCGAGCCAAAAACTGAAAAAAAGACAGAGCCTCCTACTGAAAAGATAACACAACCGGAATCAACGGAAACTTTATCTCAGAAAAATGCTGTTAAATCTGCAAAAAGTTATATAAATTATTCTGGATTTTCGCATGATGGTCTCGTATCGCAACTTGAATACGAGAAATATTCTCATGAGGATGCTGTATATGCCGCTGATAACTGTGGAGCTGACTGGAATAGTGAAGCGTTGGAGTCTGCTAAAAGTTATATTGATTATTCGGGATTTTCATATACAGGCCTTGTGAGTCAACTTGAATATGAAAAATTCACGCACGAACAGGCAACATATGGAGCTGATAATTGTGGAGCAGATTGGAATAGCGAAGCAGCGGAAACGGCTCAAAGCTACATGAATTACACCTCAATGTCGAGAGAAGAATTGATTGACCAGCTAATATATGAGGGCTTTACTCAGGCTCAGGCGGAATATGGAGCACAGGCCGTCGGATATTAAGTACTGACTGAGAAAGTCGGGTATACTTGTTTCGGCTTGATAAAAATCAAATATCACATAGAATCAAACACGGGCGCACAATGTGCGCCCCCTACAATTTGGTTGTTATGCGTATTTACTGTTGTAGGGGACGCCGCCCTCGGCGTCCCGGAACGGTATTTCGACATTTTTAGGTGGGGATATCTCGCCTTTTTATTTGTATTTTGCACATAATCCCGTGCAAAATGGCTCTTTTTTTCTACGCTCAAAAAGTGAAATGAAACACGAGAATGAGAGAGAAACGGAGAATATGCGAGAGAATCAGTGAGAAAATAGGGTATATATTAAAAAAATCCGAAAAAACCTCTTGACAAGCGCCGCTGCATCGTGTATAATAGTCAATGCACTGTCGGGAACTCGGATATTTTCCCCCGACGAAAATAAATATACGGAGGAATAAATTATGTCAACTACACTGGCAAAACCTGCTGAAGTAACACGTACATGGTACATCCTCGACGCAGAGGGCAAGCCCCTCGGCCGTGTTGCAGCTAAGGCAGCTCATATTCTCAGAGGCAAGCACAAGCCCACATACACACCTAACGTTGACTGCGGTGACCACGTTATCGTAATCAACTGTGCAAAGGCTATCCTTACAGGTAAGAAGCTCGAGCAGAAGAAGTATTACTGGCACACAGGCTGGATCGGCGGACTCAAGTCCATTTCTTATAAGGACATGATGGCTGAGCAGGCTGACAGAGCTATGACTATCGCTGTTAACGGTATGCTTCCTAACAACAGCCTCGGCAGAGCTCAGCTCAAGAGACTCAGAACTTACAAGGACGCTAACCACAACCAGGCTGCACAGAAGCCTGTTGCTTACGAGCTTTAATTCAGGAGGTGCTTTTAAATGTACGAGTCAAAAGTTAAATACTATTACGGAACAGGCAGAAGAAAGCACTCCGTAGCAAGAGTTAGAATCTACCCCGGCTCCGGTAACGTTACAATCAACGGCAGAGGCATCGATGACTACTTCGGTCTCGAGACACTTAAGCTCATCGTTCGTCAGCCACTCGCTGTTACAGAGAACCTCGAAAAGTTCGACATCATCTGCACAGTTACAGGCGGCGGCGTTACAGGTCAGGCTGGCGCTATTAGACACGGTGTTTCAAGAGCTCTCCTCGAATTCGATCCTGAGCTCCGTCCTGCCCTCAAGAAGGCTGGATTCCTCACTCGTGACCCAAGAATGAAGGAGAGAAAGAAGTACGGTCTCAAGGCCGCTCGTCGTGCTCCTCAGTTCTCAAAGAGATAATCAGACACCTCAAAATCTGCGTTGTTACGCACTTTGCGAGTGTTCCAAAACTCTTTGGTCAACAATTGGTCAAGTCAATTACCTCCCTGTTCACGCAGGGAGGTTTTTATTATGCCTTTATGCAAGACACAGCTCGATCTGCTCGGCAGTTCGGGCTTTTGTTTTACGCAGAACATCAGCATAGATTTCTGCGGTAATGTTTACGTCACGGTGTCCAAGATGCTCGGACACGACTTTCAGGTCAATACCGCTGTTCAGGAGCATAGTAGCGTTACAGTGACGGAGCTGATGCAGGGTCATATCCTCGAACTCCGTTCCTTTGGTGAAGCGTTTGAGGGACTGATAGACCGAGTTGCGGTCACGGTAGTTCCCTCTTGCAGATACAAACACCATTTCGGGGTGTGCAAAATCATCACAGAGGGCGTATTTCAGCTTTTCGATATAGTCCCTCTGAGCGAGGAGAACTTTTTTCAGTTCCTGCCCCATACCGACGATGCGGATACTGCTCTCGGTCTTCGGGTCTGTCAGCTCGTGCTTTCCTCCTATATCGGTCAGCGTGTGATTGATCGAGATCGTGTTATTCTCGAAATCAATGTCCTCCCACGCAAGACCGAGGCATTCTCCCGAACGCATTCCCGTGTACAGCAGAACCTTGATGATACGCTTGAAATCATCGTCCCACGGTTTGCTTTCAAGGTATGCCATGAACCTTTTGAGCTTGTCCTCCTCCAGAGCCTTGTTTTTACGGCTTTTCTTACGCTTGGGCAGTATCACGTTACGGCAGGGAGTGTCACGGATAAAGCCCTGCTCTGCTCCCCTGCGGAAGATGCTCTGCACGATAACGTACAGCTTTTTGACCGTCGCAGGGTTCAGCTCATAGGACTGCATGATCTGCGTCAGCCTGGGAGCATTGATGTCCTTGACTTTGATATTGCCAAGAACAGGCTCAATATGGTTCTTGTACTGCCCCATGTAAGTGTAGACGGTGCTTTCTTTCAGCTCCTGCGGAGCGTAGTTTGTGAAATACCAGTCGGCAAGCTCGGAAAAACGCATATTCTCGTTGAGCTGAGAGTAACCCTTGCAGTGTCTCTCGAACTCAAAAGCGTACTCCTGAGCCAGCTTTTCGGCTTTCTTTTCTGTCACCCCGACAGGCGGAGTGAATGTTGTTGATTTCACCAGCTGCTTGCCGTTCATATCATAGCCGACAAACACCCTGATGCGGAATGTATTTCCACGTTTTGTTATATTTGCCAATGTAAATCCCTCCTGAATTTACACTATGGCATATCTCTGTATTTAGCATTGTAGCGCACTATTCTGTCTTTGTCAAGCGCTTACGGAGATATGCCATAGCTTTTCGTCTTTTATTCTAACTCTGTGTTTCTTGTTTTGTTGAACTTATACCGGGCAAAATCGTCTGCCAGTCCGCAGGCTGATATGAATGCCCTTGCCTTTTGCAGGTCACGGGAGAGCTGTTCCTCACGCTTCATACGCTGCCCCTCAGCATTCATCTTTTCACGGGAGAAGAAACGCTTGTCTTCCTCTTTCTTTTTGTATGCAGAAAGCTCCGAGGAGACAGCCGAAAACTGCTGTTTCATAGCACCAAGCTCCTGCACGGCAGCATCACGCTCCTTTTTCAGCTTTTTGATGTTCTTCTCCATAGCGACATACTTCTTGGCAGTATCGCTGAGCTTGTCATAGTCCTCTTTTGTGAGAGTGACCTTTTTACCGAACATAGACTCCTTGGCTTCTATGCTCTCAATCTCGGTGATGTTCACTTTCTTCTTGGAGAGCTTTTCAAACTCGGCAACAGTCTCGTCACGCTCTGCGGTGAGCCTTTCAATCTCGGCGTTAAGGGCATTTATCTTGTCCTGATGTTCGCCGTATTCCTCGACCGTGTAGCTGTAACCCCTGGACTTCTTCGGCTCGCTGATCTCGATACCGTGAGCGTTGCAGATATTCTTCAAAATATCCCACTCGGCAAGTCTCCAACGGTTGTTCGCCTTAGCATCTTTTCCGAAGTTCATTTCTTCGAGAGCTTTGTTCTTGGCGTTGCGGACTTCAAGACCATTTTTGAAATGTCCTATGGGGATATAGTCAATGTGCAGATGTGGAGTTGATTCATCGAGGTGCATAACGGCATTGAACACATAGAAATTCGGGTTCCTTTCCTGAAATCCCTCCATGTATTCTCGCAGGCACTCTTTCGTTATCTCTGCATCGGGAGTACCAACGCCAGTATCATGCTTCGTTCCAATGTAAACAAGATGTTCGTAGAAGCATTTCTGCTTGTTGGCATTGACAATAAAACTCTTGCCGGGCGGACGGTTGAACAGGTGTTCAAAGTAATCACCGATCTTGCGATCCTTTCTTTTCTGACGGGCGTTATACTTCTCGACTGCTTCATCAAAAAGCTGGTGATAGACTTCTCCCAATTCCTGCTGAACGAACACTATGTTGTTCGGCGTTCTGGAGCTGTCAATATTCTTGGCAGTGAACTCTCTGTTGTTATGTGAAAGGCTGCCTTTTCCCTCACACATAGAGATTGATTTTTCACTCATAAAAATGTCTCCTTTTTATATTTTTATTGAACCCTCTGACGAGGGGGAAATGGGTACGCAAAAGGCTCGATGCCTTTGCTATGTGAGCGCCCTTGATGGGCTTTGATTGGCTTGCAACGATACAGTGGTGATCGGCAAACCAAACGGTGCGAAGCACCGGATTTACTTGCGGAGCGCCGCCAGTAACCCCAAATCACTTTTGACAGCCTATACAGTCCATCAAAAATGATATTGGGGCTCTGCGAGGCTCCTATCGGCTGGCGGAGCAGCCGAAATTGTGGGTACGGTTATTCAAAATCGCACCCATGAGAGATGCTGAAAAACGCATTACAATTTTGAAAAAACGCCATATCGGAAACGATAATTTTTTCAAAAATCAGCTCTTATATTTTTCTGAAAATCTGCTATCTGATCTACGATATTTTTCATGGAAAGCCGACCTGCTTTATTGAAGTTTATGAACTCCCAGCAGAGGTATTCTGCGTAGTCGAGATGATGCAGGGAATACACAAATCTTTCGTCAGGAATTTCATCGGGTGACGCAGGAGCAAATTCTCTCCATTCACGCATCAGCCACAGGTAATCGTTGAGTGTTCTCCAAGCAGACTTTTCCCATTCTTCATAGGCTCGTTTTTCCTGAACACGCTTCTGATATTCGGACACTTCTTTTGCAGTCGGAGCTTTGCCAATATCGATATTCAGACCGAAATCATCATTCAGCTTTTTTACTGCATCAATAGGCTTGTCCAGTCCGAACATTTTCTGCGTGAATCCGATAACATCAACGTGCGTTCCGCAGCCGAAGCAATGCAGGGCATCGGGATAGATTTTCGCAGAGGGAGTGCGCTCATTGTGAAAGGGACAAAGTGCCATCCCGCCACGGTCAATATGTAAGCCGTATCCCTCTGCAACCGTTCTCATATCAATAGCAGATTTTACTTGCTCGAATACCGTCACGCTCAGAACGGGACAGCGTTGTAGAAGTCGAGAGCCGACTTGTAAATGTTCTGCTCCTGCTCGGTCAGGAAATGACACGGATCGCAGTCCTTGTTATCGGCAGCATAGAAGCCGTGATAGAACAGCGTATGGAGCATCTTATAGTAAAGCTCCTCCTGCTCGGCATCATCGAAAGTATGGATACCGCTGCGGAAATCATTCTCGTTATACTCGAACATACTCTCACCCCCTCTCAGTTCTGAAAATAGTTCAGCAGGTCGGCCTTATTGACAAGAATCTTGCCACGGACACCCTCGCCTGTGCGGATATACTTGATCTTATTCTGAGCAACGAGCATACGCACGGTATGTTCGGAAAGCCCCTCGATCAGTTCGGTACACTCTTTCACAGTGAGCATCTTCACTTTGTCTGTCTTCTTTTCGGCAGGCGCAGGAGCGTTTTCCACGGGCTCATCGTAGGCGATAGCAGTCATAAGCTCCAGTATCTGGTTCAGCATTGTCTCTTTCTGTTCTCTTGTAAGCATAATAAATACCTCATCTTTCTCTTTTCTCTGAGTTGTATTTTTTGTGTACTATCAGCATTTTCAACACTATCAAGTCCGAAAATGCTGATAATGTCGATCGTTCATATGTTGGGGTTGATAAAAACCATGACTCCGCTTTTGTTGTTTCCATTTGCTCCCTGCACTTTCTCACGGCGGAGATAGCCGTATTCTTCCAGCATCTCCATTGTCTCACCGAAGTCGGCGGCGTTCTTGAACAGCGTACAACGGCAGAGCTTGTAAAGGTCATTCTGCCTGATACTGGTTATATGCTTGGAGCGTATCTTGTTGAGTACCCTCTCAGCCTTTATCGTGCCGAGGTCAACGTCACCGAGACTGTAAGCGTAGATAGCCTGTTCACGGAAATACTCGCCTATCTCAATGGCATTACAGAATGTGTCCAATGTCACACGGTTCTCCACAGGCTCAACACCGTTCAAGGCACACTTGATGCAGTGAATGATACCGCACAGTCGGAGCAGCTCTCCGTGATACTTGCCGCCCCAGTCCTTGCAGAACGCCATATCCGTAACGAGGTGCGGTTCTATGAAGTTATTATAGTAATCAACGAACTCGCTGTATGCCTTTGCATCAAAATGCAGATAAAGCTCTTTCTCGTCATGGTAGGTGAACTTCTTGCCGAGGAGAGTGTATATCAGCTTTTTGTAATTCTCTGATACTGATTCAGGCACAGCCTGCGTATCATATTTTCTTGAACCGATGTTGCTGACAGGAAAACAATACATGAACCTCGCTATCAGTCCGCTGCCACGGAATACAGGATTGTTTATCATACCGTCAAATACATACGGCTGACACGCAAGGCAGATGCTCATGTAAGGCTTTTTGAGGACTATGCTCGCCCTGGTCGCTCTGTCGCTGATGTAAGTCTCGCCATTCCATGATTTCAGCAGGAGGTCAAGGTTCGGGACGTTGTTGCTGTACCGTCCGCTGAAATTACCGAGCATTCCGGCTTCATCTGAGATCATCAGCAGAGTGCCGTTTTCTTCAAACAGGTTCACAAGGGATTCGGGCGTAACATCGTCCACGGCTATCCTGCGGAAGTTGCTGGGCGGGATATTGCTCAGTTCTGTTTGCAGCCTGGCAATCTCCTCAGCGGTAACGTCTTTCTTCTTTTCAAGGGCTTCCAGCTTGCCCTGCAAGAGCTTGCGTTCTGCCTGAGAAGTGAATATGTCCTGCTTGTTGTTTTCGTTCCAGTCGTGTGCAAACTGAATGTACGGACGCTTTATTAGCGACATTACAGGTGATTTCTTGAAGCTCGGCTCCGCTATCGTGAGAGTATCAAGTACAAGCGGCTCCGTATGGTCACGCTTGGCGGACATTCGGTATACTCCCGAAAAGCAATAGCTCACCGCCGAGAGTATAGAAGTCCCTGCCATAGCAACGTCTGTTGATGTGGTAGTCGCTATCGCCTGTGCCATGTCTCCTATAATAGGTGGCAGAGCGTTCACAGGGAACGGCAGGAGGTTTGTCCCGTCGGGACGTAGTGGAGTGGGCGTTGCCCACTGTGTTTCATTGTTCAATGAATTATCATCGTCCTTTCTGATATGATCTATAAAAGCACTTTTATGTGTATAGCGGTCGACATCGTCATGTTGCTCCGCTGTCAGAAACCTTTCGCATCTGACATGAACATTGTAACATTTCTTTCGGAGTGCTTGTGCGTGTATTGCGTATTTACGCAAAAGAATACGCATAATATTTTAGAATACGAATATTATCACGCTATAATACGCATTATAATTGACAGTTTGCGTGTGATGTGCTATAATGGAAGAAGATACCGAAAGCGAGGAGAGCGTATGGGAACTACGACAATTTACCGTATAAACGAAACAGACCGCACGATAAATATCGCACAGTCTGTTAATGATACCGATGAAAGTGTTCATGGAGCTGTTCTGAATACAAGAACATTCACCTTTGACGAGCTGATGAATCAGCATAAAGTGTTCTGCGAGCATACCGAGCCTTACGATACGTTCAGGGACAGGCTCAACAGTGCCTTGCGTATTGACAGGAGCATTGATGTCAGCACCGATGATATGATTGCAAGGTTCGTTGCCGAGTATGGGGAAAACATATTCTTCCGAGGATATGTGACCTCGGTCATTGAGTTTTATGATAAGGAACGGTATGTCCTGCTGAAACCGAATGACGTAGTTATTGCCAAGCTCAACAGAAGAAAGATACAAGATGAAGTTGCCCGAAAGCTCATTGACTACATGGATACGCAGTTTACGCTTATGAGCAGTGATGCGTATTTCAGCCATAAGGCAAATATGGAGCATTTTATGATACAGCCCGGGCGGACGATCATTGCTGCCGACGAGTACACTTATAATGTATTCCGTGAAAGCGATAACTGCCTGCTGACTATCCTTGCGGAAATCGGGCAGCTCGTTCATCATAATAAGTGGACGGTCTGCGAGTGTGGCTTCTGTCACAAGCTGTTCCTCGGAACGGAAGGCGAGGTCTGCTGTCACTCTGCTGAGTGCATCGAAGCACAGAAGCAGCAGAAAGAGGCTATTTACAAGGAGAATACCAAGGAATACTCTGCCGTCAAGCGTGATTATGATGCCTACGTCCGCAGATATAAGAAGATACTTGTAGAAGCAGGCATTGAGAAATATCATCCTGCCGAGTTTGACGAGTTTATGCAGGCAAAACAGGAGCGTATGGACGATATGGACAAGCTCAAAAAACGCCTGATACGGAACGGTTTACCGACCAAGGAGCTTTTTGAGCTTGGGGCTAAGTATAAGGCTGAGATAAAGGCGTTGGCTGATGAGTTGGTTGAGAGGTTCGGAAAAAAAGTCTGAACTTTGATTCCAGTGGGGGAAAAGTTGCGATTGGCGAAAAATAGATGAAAAGCTCGAATTATGCATTGCTTTTTCCTTTGCGATATGCTATAATAATAGTATCTATTATCTGAAAGGAATGGTCAAGATGAGACTGACAATAAATGATCTGATAGATGAAGCAGCTGCTTTTAGTGAGTGGTTTTCAACACTTAATCACGTTGAATTGATAGGTGTTACTGATGGCAAGGCTGTTGGTACATACGTTGAGCACGCTTTTCAGAACTATCTTAACGAAAGATATGAAATGTCTGTTGGTAGTTCAGCACTCGGAATTGATCTTCCATCAGTGAACACTGATATAAAAACCACAAGTATTGTTCAACCACAAAGCAGTTGTCCGTTTAAATCTGCAAGACAGAAGATATTCGGTTTGGGTTATAATCTGCTTGTATTTGTTTACCACAAAGAAGATACAGCGAATGATTGTCATTTGATCATGACTCATTGTACTTTTATAGAATCAGAAAGAACAGCAGATTATACGCTTACTCGTCTAATTCGTCAAAGTCTTGAAATTGGAGCTAACAAAGAAGATATAATTGCTTTGCTGACTGATAAAAATGTACCCGGCGATGAAATCACCTATACCGATCTTGCTGATGAGATATTTAACAATCCTCCGGAACAGGGCTATCTTACTATCAGTAATGCTCTTCAATGGAGGTTACAGTACAAGAGAGTTATATCTCTTGATAATCAGATTCAAGGAGTTGTTAATTTTGTCTGGTAATAAAAAAGAGTTTGGTGATTATCAAACTCCTATTGATTTTTGTGACAGAGTATGTGCTTATCTTGATGAGCAGGGCTTGATCAGAAATATTGATGCTATCATTGAGCCGACTTGCGGACTTGGCAATTTTATTGTTTCTGCTTTCGAGAATTTCCATCTGCCTGCAATCGGCATAGACATTAATAACTCTTACATTAAAACAGCGCATGAAAGACTTCCGTCAGGTACTTTTATTAATGATAATATCTTCGATGTTGCCGTTGCAGATATATGCAAATATAGAAATGTACTTATTATCGGAAACCCACCATGGGCAACGAACTCCGATCTCGACTATAATTTACCGCAAAAAACCAATTTCAAAGAACTTAAAGGAATAGAAGCCTTGACTGGTTCTTCTAACTTTGATATATGCGAATATGTGATACTTCAAATGCTTAATGCATTTAAAGGCACTGATAGTGTAATATGTATGCTTTGCAAAACCTCAGTTGCAAGAAATGTTGTTTTAGAGATCGATAGAAATTCCATTTCCTGTAACAATATCGAAATGCTCAATTTTAATAGCCAAAAGGTATTCGGTGTATCCGCTGCTGCGTGTGTCTTAGTTATACAGTTGTCTTCTACTGTAAATTCTACGGTTACTTGCCATGTGAAAGACTTTGATTCATTAGAGACAATAGATACTCTTACTATCAAGAATCATCACCTCGTTTCTTCCGATGCAAATGCTCAAGACTTTGAAGGAACTTGTCAGATGACCTGGAGAAGTGGAGTAAAACACGATTGCGGCAAGGTCATGGAATTAGAATTAGTAGACGGCAATTATGTTAACAAGTACAAGGAAATCGTTGAGGTTGAAGATGATCTCGTCTTTCCTTTAGTCAAGTCGAGCCTTTTCAAATCTCCAATTATCAGCGATTTTAAAAAGTATGTTATTGTAACACAACAAAGAGCAAAACAAGACACAAGCTATATCGAGCAGGAGTATCCGCACTTATGGTCGTATTTGAATAGTCATAGTGCAGATTTTAGTAAGAGAAAAAGTGTAATCTACAAAAAATCTGGCTCGTTTTCAATGTTTGGTGTTGGCGATTATAGCTTTGCGCCGTATAAGGTTGGAGTATCCGGATTCTATAAGAAGCCGCTTTTTAGCCTTTTAACTGCTGATAAGCCTGTTATGACCGATGATACGTCATACTTCCTTTCTTTTGACAACTATGATGACGCTTATACTATGATGCTCCTGTTGAACAGTCAACCTGTGCAGGAGTATTTAACGTCGATTGCTTTTTTAGACAGTAAAAGGCCATATACGGTTAAGTTATTATCAAGATTGGATTTAAAGAAATGTATCCAATGTGTTTCTTTTGTTGACCTTGAACGAACAGAAACCATATACAAATTAAAAAAGCATCTAACACCACAAATGATTGGCAACATGAAAAGAAAAATACGCTAAGCGAGGCGAAAACAATGCCTGAAACAATATCACCTTTACGTTATCCTGGGGGAAAATCAAAATTAGCTCCTTTGGTAAAGTATATTATAGAACATAAAACTAACGCCAATGTAACAACCTATATTGAGCCTTTTGCAGGTGGAGCGGGTGTGGCATTGGATCTCTTGTTGGATGGAACTGTTGATAAAATCATTATAAATGATTATGATAAAGCGATTTATTCGTTTTGGAGAGCTGTAATTACAGAGCCAGATAGATTTATAGAGACAATAGTTCAGACTCCTGTTTCTGTAGAAGAATGGAAAAGGCAAAAAGAAATATACTCTAAAGATAATAAGAAGTATTCATTTGAACTGGGGTTTGCAGCCTTTTTTCTAAACAGAACAAATAGATCTGGAATTTTAACAGCTGGTCCAATTGGTGGTTACAATCAAACAGGTAGTTATCATATAGACGTAAGGTTTAATAAAGAGAATTTAATTCATCGGATTTCACAAATTGCTTCACACCGTAAAAGTATCAAAATATATAATAAAGATATTCGTAGTTTTATTGTACAAGTTATTAATCCGATGCAAAAGAATGCGTTTGTATATTTCGATCCACCTTATTATATTAAAGGAAAAGAATTATATATAAATTATTTTCATGAAAATGATCATATTGAAATACACGATCATATAGTTCAGTACTTAACGTGTCCATGGATAATGACCTATGATGCAGAAGAAAACATATCCAATATTTATAAGGAATACAAGCAAATGCTATATAATCTTAATCACAGCTTAGCTAACAAGGGAAAATCTTCAGAACTAATTATTTTTAGTGAACCCAATATTTGCCCGAATAATTCTGAGTTAGATGCAGCTGGCATAAAAACAATTTTATTTGGAGGTGAGCAATTTGATAATTAAACACGCTTACATAGAAAAGTTTAGAGCTTTACGGAATTTGGATTTTGATTTGGGTTCTAAAATAACTGCGATTGTCGGACACAATGGTACTATGAAAACGACTATTCTTGGAATCTTGAGCCAAACTTTTACAATTTCAAAGAACCATCCTATGGTTGGAGAAAAAACAATAGATGGTTATAATTTTCATTCTCAATTTGGGGAAAAATTTAAATTAACTGAGAAAGATAAAGCAGGGGAACATAAATGGCGTTTAAATCTGTATGATGGAATCTATAAAACAGATTATTTTGAAGCTGAAAGTATTATAAGAGATAAAAAAACAAATCAAATCCGTTTTTGGTCTACTGAAGGCAGAGGTGCGGATATGAATTATCCTCAAGTACCAGTATATTATATTAGTTTGAAACGAGTTACACCTATAGGTGAAGAAAAAAGAGTTGATGTTACATCAGAACTTGAAGACGATGAAAAACAGTTTCTATTTCGCGAATACAAATCTATTTTTTCGATAACAAGTGATTCTGAACTTAGTGTGGAAACTATTTCTTCTACTAACAAACATTCGGCGGCAATTCACACAGAGCAATATGATGCTGTTACAATATCCGCTGGACAAGATAATGTTGCCAAGATTCTTTTAGCAGTATTATCATTCAGGAGACTAAAGAATAAATATCCTAACGATTATAAAGGTGGTATTTTACTTATTGATGAAATTGAATCGACATTTCATCCTTCAGCTCAAAAAATGTTGATTAAGCGTATTTATAAGTATGCCAAAGACTATCAAATTCAATTTATTTTCACAACTCATTCTCCATCTGTCATAAAAGCATCTTTTCCGGATAAATATAATAAGGCGGAAGCACAATTATTATATCTGAAAAGAGTGGGCAAATGTGTGAAAAGCTATAATAACCCTAATATTGATGATGTTGTTGCTGAATTGTCAGGCGAAGTTATAAAGAAAAAGAAAAAAATCAAAAAATTGCCAATATTCTGTGAGGATATAGTTGCGAGAAATATTCTACGTAATTGGTTATCGACATATAAAGAATACTATAAAATCTCGTCTTGTTCGTTAGGTGCAGAAGAATACTTGGAATTAATCAGAGTAGGACTTTCATCAATTGAAGAAGCTGTTGTAATTCTTGACGGAGATAAAAATACAACTTCTGTTAATAAAAAAATCGACAAGTATTCTGCTAAAAATATTATGTTTTTACCATCTAATAATTGTCCTGAAAAAATGTTCTATACTTTTTTGTATAACCTTGAAGACGATAATTGTTTTTGGGATAATTCGTTGGGTGGTTTTGATAAAACAAAATGTTTCTTGGAATATGCAACATTACTTGATAATAATGCTTCCACTGAAATGTTTAAAAAATGGTTTGATAGTGTAAGTAATAATTTTGGAAAAGGCTACAGTAAATTACTGAATCATTGGAAGGTCACGAATGCAGAAGAGTACGAAACTTTTATTACCTCATTCATAACAGCATATAATTATGTAGCTCAAAAATATCAATATGAAGTTATTTCATCACCTCAAAACAATTAAATAACGGCTGCACCCGAAGACACAGCCGTAAACGATCAAATATAAACCATACACTCAAACACCGCTTCTCTCGCCATACTGATGAAACAGTTTTCCAGTCCGAGCATCTTTACGGCATCACCGCCGAGGGCAGCCTTTTGATAACAGCTGTCAGTCTGCTTCCAAAGTTCCACCTGACGGGAGATAGCTTCACTGACTTTCAGTTCCAAATCATCGAGGTACTGCTCCACCTTACCTTCGTTGACGAGCCTGCGAAGCCTGTCAGGGTTCTTGCTGTCGGAGTAATGGAGATGATACCTGATGAAGTCCGTGTGGTATGTCTTGCTCTCTATGGTGAGCGTATCGGGATTGAAGTGCGTAACAGTTACGGTGTTGGTATCCAATCTCCACAGCGGAACGTATTTCTTCTTCCGAGGATCATAGACAGTCTGTTCGCTTTTATATCGGCTCATAGCTCACACCTCCTCGGTCTGGTTGAACAAGGATAGAAGACTTTCCTTATTTACAAGTATCTTTCCACGTTCTCCTGCCCCTGCACGGAAGTATGAGACTTTGTTCTGATGTACAAGCATACGCACAGTATGCTCGGTAAGACCATGAATAAGCTCCGTACACTCTTTGATAGTAAGCATTGATACATTGTTCTTAGGCTTAGGCAGCTCAACTGTGACAGGTGTAGGAATAGGCACCTCTCTCACGATTTCATGATGTTCGTCCTCAACAGTAAGCTGAATAAGCAGGTTGATGATGTTGTTTACAATTTCTTTCTTCTCTGCAATAGTCATAATAGACCTTCCTTTCGTTGGTGAAAGCTCTCTGTGGCTCTCACCACAGTTCTCAAATTTTAGTTACAGAGATATGTATAGTGCTTGTACAACTGTGGTCAACCGCTGGACAAGTAGTCCCATGAAAAGCGATTGAAAACCAAATAAAACTAAAAGAATATGATGCCTGAAACGTCCTATTTTACGGGATTATCTGAAATTCAGTTCGATTCATGAAAAAGTAGCCGAATACTAATCCCTAACTCAAAGAGATAATTTTATCCCAACTGGGACTATACGCAAATTCGCCTCGCAGGGCTATCCTGCGAGGTTTTTTGTTTTTCTATGGCATTGTGGAAAGCTCTGGAAAACGGTAGGCAGCAACTGGATAGCACCCAAGTAGAACCCAGAAAAACGGTGCGGAAAATGTGGGTGCTCCCCATATCCGGAAGCTGCTTTAGTCGAGCACGAACCGGCTCAGAATAGCAGGTCATGGAGATATGCCCCGGCAGAGATCCGTTTACTCTTATAAAAGGGCCATTCACGGAAAAATAGGTGACGGGGAGGCTATATATATGTAAAATGGTATCAGGAGGATAGAATCTCCGAAAACAATGATCTGGAAGGAGGCAGAAGAAAAATAAGTGGTCACGAGACCGATCGAAGCTTTCAGAAAGGAAAAGGTGGTGAATACAATTGCAGATACTTGAAAACCGTTCCCTATTTATGGAAAACATGATCTCATACAGGACAAATCTTCCTAAGGAGGATATTCCGAAGCTGGCGGATCATATCTGCCGGAATGTATCCGCATTAGGAGTTGAACCTACAAAGAAGATCTGCTTTACGTATCCGACAGATGAGAATAAGGATATCGAGATACTTGTTCCGGTCATCGGTGATATCACGGATCATAGTGAATACGGCCATAAAGAGCTTTTCCGGCTGATAAACGCTGTCACCATCAGACATGAGGGCAGCCTTGCTGATATCGATACTACTGAAAAAAAGCTTGAGGATTATATCCGGAAAAAATCCTATGAAATGATAACAAGACCCTATTATAATATTGTAAGGCTGGCGGAAAATCCGTCGGACTGTATCGTAGATATTTATATAGGAACGAATTACAACAAGCTGTAGTAAACGGATAAGATCTGCTGATAAAGTAAACAAGAGAAAAAAGGCGTGATAAAGAAGCTTTATCACGCCTTTTGCTTTTTATATCTCCCTGTTGAGCAGGAGCTCTGTTTCGAGGATGAATTTGTTGTCGGATACTGATGCCTGAGCGGAACCGTTGTATTTTTTAGCGGTCTTGACTATGTTAGCCACGCCGAATCCATGACAGGTCTTATCATCCTTTGAAGTTTTCAGTTCGTTGCCGTTTTTGATATCCACCTTTTCAAATACCGGATTTATGGCCTTAAAGAAGAAATATCCCTGTTTAAAGTCGGACTCGACCTTTATCTCCTTTATATCGCTGCTTGTATCCTTGGCACAGGCTTCGATAGCGTTATCGAGGGCATTTGCCATAATAGTGCAGAGATCGGTGTTAGATATTCCGTTTGTAGGGACATATCCGCTGAAGGTTATCCTTGAGTTGCAGGCGGCAGCCTTCTCGTTCTTATCGCTCAGAAGTGCGTCTGCAATGATATTTCCTGTATCAAAGTTCTTTTTTTCGGTGTAGGACATATTTTCTATGTCGTTCATATATTCAAGGGCGTTTTCGACTTCATTCTCTGCCAGCAGGCTTCTGAGACAGAGGAGATGGTTCTTGAAGTCATGGCGGAAGCTCCTGAATTCAGTATATATGCTGTTGATCTTCTCGTAGTAGCCGACCTGAGTTTCGAGCTGCTTTGAGAGTATATACGATACCTGTTTGTTCTCGTGTTCGGATATGCTGACCTTTAGTACCCAGTAGACGATTATTGTCATGAATATAAAGGCCGGAAGCAGCATCACTTTGGAGATGTCGCCGTATTTCGGATCTATGGATGCGAATATCACCAGGTTCATAACATACAGGAATATGAGTATAACCGCATAGAGCTTCTTTGGAAGCATTCTGATATATTCATAGAATATATCCCGCAGGTCCTTCTTTTTGGTGTATATGAGCACAGTTCCCAGGATCGAAGCTTCCAGCAGGAAGGCTGCGATACTGCGCCAGGTCTTGTCAGGTATCAGCAGGGTTAGGATTGTGTCGTAATTTGAGCTGGTGACCATTGACAGCAGGCAGACATATATCAGCTTAAGGTTGAGCTTCCCGAATATAAGCGAGAAGAATATCATTTTTCCTGTTATGGCCAGCAGCACTATGAATACTCTCAGCACCGGCGGTATAGACGATGCCGGGAGAAGTACTGAAACAGATGTGAGTGAACACATCAGCAGGCATACTGTATTGAATATCCGTCCGTGAGCCGGCTTCATCTTCAGGAACACGCACATTGATCTGAATATTGCTGAGCATAGTATAAAGTTTGATATAAAGTATACGATGTATTCCATGATCTCAGCCCTTTGAGAAGTTGTAGCGCTTTACATAGTCCAGAAAAGCCTTTTTGAAAGGAGTATACTTCAGCTTGCTGATAAGGGCACGCTCCTTATTATCGAAAAGTATATTTGCCGCAGTATGTGAAACGATATGCTTGAAGCCGACCAGATACGTTCTGTGGCTTCGGAAGAAGGAATCCTGAGGCAGCAGCTTTTCAAATTCTGAAAGAGTGTTCTTGTAGAGGATATTCTCATCAGCCGTTCTGATATAGCAATATTTATCAGAAGCTTCGGCATATATTATGTCATCGATATTTATCCTCCGGTTGTCGTCGTCGGTCTTTATTACTATATAGTGGCTGTCATCCAGACTCAGCAGGTAGTCATCCATAGCTGAAGCAAGCTTTTCTGCGTCTATAGGCTTCAGCAGGAAGCGGTATGTGTTCACTTCAAATGCATCGAAGACTATATGCGGGAAGCTTGTCAGGAAAATTATAACAGCCTTGATATTTTTGTCCCTGAGCTTGCGAGAGGTTTCGAGGCCGTCCAGGCCGTCCATCTGATAGTCCATAAATATTACATCGTATTCGATAGGGCTTGCAAGAAGGTCAGAGCCGTTGCTGTAATCGTCGTATACAAGATCGAGCCGTCTTTTTATTGCATAATCTTCGAGATGTTTTTTCAGGTCTTTCCGCATAGCTGCCTTATCATCACAAATTGCTATCTTCATAGTATTACCGGTGTCCTTTCAGTTGATATGATGTAGATCGTTTTGTTTACTCCAAAAAAATGTCGGTTTACTCTGATTAAGTTGCCGGGGACTATAGAGAGTGGTAGAATCGAGTCAACGAATTGAGAGATCTGATTAGTGTGAAAGGAGCTGTGAAAAATGGGCGGATTCTGGGATTTTATCTTTGGAAGATAAAAAATAAACTCTCATTAAATTTTACCACAAATTCTACCGCCTGTCAATGGCTTGCTGGTAGATTATACAAAAAATTATCCGGATGACGATATATCCGGATATTTTTTTACCATGAGCAATATAGTTCTTGTTTACTCCGGAAAAAGTCTCATTTACTCCATATCGATTGAGGGAACGGGAAATATGAAATATAATAAGCACAACGAAACGGAAACGTTGAAAAAACATACGGAAGGAAGTGCTAAAAATGGGCGGATTCTGGGATTTCATCTTCGGAAGATAAGAATGAGCCGGCAGCTGTGCCGGAGAGTGATATAACTTCGGTTTCGCTGCTGTGGCGGAACCGATTTTTATTTGCAGAAAATGAAAAAATCATCCGGATATTAAAACATCCGGATATTTTTTGCCTTGAGCAGTATTATTCTTGTTTACTCCGGAAAAAGTTTCGTTTACTCCATATCGATTGAGGGAACGGAAAATATGAAATATAATAAGCACAACGAAACGGAAACGTTGAAAAAACATACGGAAGGAAGTGCTGAAAATGGGCGGATTCTGGGATTTCATCTTCGGAAGATAATAAATGACCGGCTGCTGTGCCGGGTAAGACGATCCTTCGGTTTCGCAGGAGCTGCGGAACCGATTTTATTTCTGACATACGGGAGCCGAAAGGCATCCGGGCAAACGGCAGTGAGCGGAGCGTGAACGGGATGTTGATATGGATAAAAGCCGAAACAACGCTATATAGCTCATATCTCTGCTGATACGGATGAGGGATTACATTACCGTTTACTCCGAAAAAAGTTTTACTCACTCGTTTTTAGTTGTTGATCCCGGATGCAGGGGCTATAATAAGATCACAGAAACGGAAAACACTGTGCAGCAATGATACAGATGATTTCCGCAAACGATTCATCAGGAGGCTTACAGATGGACTTTTCAAAAGAAGCAGGAAACAAGGTCTGGGCAGCTTTCAAGGATATGAAGGTATATCTTGAAAAGAGCTACCGTGTTCTGACAGATGTTGATACGGATAATTATTACACAGACAGCAAGGGAAAGAAAATGTATGACGGAGTATCAACGCTCCTCAATGCGAATATCGGCCACTGCAACAAAGAGCTTATCGAAGCAGTGAACGAACAGTTCTTCCGCCTTGACAATACAACGCTCTTTACTACTACAAACGATGCGGCACTGAGATGCTCCGAAAAACTCTGTAAGCTTACAGGCGATCATTACTACAGCTGCTTTTTCACTAACAGCGGCTCTGAGGCCTGCGATACAGCAGTGAAGATCGTAAAGAAGTATTCTTACATGAAGGGCATGAAGGAATGCGGTATAGTTTCCCTGAAGGGCGCTTACCACGGCTCGAACCTGACAGCAATGAAGCTTGGTCAGGGACAGTACGAAAACGAACAGTACTTCAATGACTGCTCAGGCTACTATCAGATAGATGTTCCTTCATACGAGAGCGATGACGAGGAGATTGGAAAATGCCTTGCCCAGTACGAAGAGCTTATCCGCACAAAGGAGATAGGAGCAGTGTTCATGGAGCTGATACAGCTTTCAAACGGTGTTAATATCCTTCCGGAGAGCTTCGTAAAGGGAATGTACGATATCAGCAAGAAAAACGGTGTGCTGGTAGTAGTCGATGAGGTGGCCACAGGCTTCGGAAGAACAGGAAAAATGTTCGCCTCCGAGCATTACGGCATCAGGGGAGACCTTATGATGTTTGCTAAGGGAGTGACCTCCGGATATTTCCCCATGGGAGGTGTGCTCGCCGTAAAAGAGGTATATGAGGCATTTGCAGGAGGCTCGGAAAAGCTCCTTGAAAACGGCTTCACTACCGGCGGACATCCGGTGGGATGTGCAGCAGCGCTGAAGAATATCGAGATACTCGAAAGAGAGAATATGTCGGAAAATTCAGCAGAAATGGGCGAATACCTTCTCGGCAGACTGAAGGATGAGCTGGGCGGAAGCTTCCTCGTTGATGAGATCAGAGGAAAAGGCCTGATGCTTTCCATACTTTTCAATGATTATCAGATAATAGGTATGCCGGAGTTCGGCATTGCGGATATACTCACAAATTTTGCGGCAGGCAGCGGACTTCTTCTGTATCCGGACGGACCGGATACGATGATAGTTGCACCGGTGCTGAATATAAGCAGAAACGAATGTGACAATATCGCTGATATACTCAGGGACTGTATCGGAAAGCTGGAAAAATGCGTGAAAAGGAGAGATAAATAATGAAAAAGATCTGCAGCGTAAGCAAGCTGAACAAGACTGTGAAGACCGGAGAGGTATCACAGCAGCTTCTCAAGAACATAGACCTTAAAATAGAAGACGGCGAATTCGTAGTCATCGTAGGTCCAAGCGGAGCCGGAAAATCCACTCTGCTCAATATCCTTGGCGGACTTGATTCCTCTACATCAGGCGATGTTGAGAGCGCAGGCTTCAAGCTCAGCAAGTCCCGTGAAAAGGCGCTCAATGACTACCGCAGAAAGATCGGCTTCGTATTCCAGGACTACTCACTCATCGAGAACCTTACCGTAAAGGAGAATATCGAGGTCATGAGTGTGGTCACAAAGAAAAAATGTGACGCAGATAAGGCTCTGAGCCTTGTAGGTATGGAAAAACAGGGCGACAAGTTCCCCGGACAGCTCTCAGGCGGCGAAAAGCAGCGTGTAGCTATCGCAAGAGCTCTCGCAAAGGAGCCGGCTATACTCTTCTGCGATGAGCCAACAGGAGCTCTTGACGAGAAGAACGGCAAGAACGTTCTCCGCATACTCCAGGATCTTAACCGCCGTGGAACAACTGTCATCGTCGTTACACACCTTCTTGGTATGCAGAAAATGGCAGACCATGTGATCCGTGTGATCGACGGCGAGATCAAAGAGGACATCAGGAACACCAAAACTATCGAAGCTGAAGATGTTCTCTGGAACTGACGGAGGTGCAGCCTATGAATAAAATGATATCCCGCAGTTTCTCGAAGAAAAAGATACAGACCGCAGGTATAGTCCTTCTTACATTCCTCTGGATGTTCGTAGCGTCAATGTCTGTGAACCTGTATTCTGCAAACAACAAGTTCCAGGATGATTATTTCAGTGAGACCAATGCGGAGGATCTGGAATTCGTTCCGGCAGAGGGGACTGACGTTGAGGCTCTGGCGGCAAAATACGACCTTGACTATGAGGAAAGATACATCAACGAGCTCGTTTCGGACGGAGTGAGCTACAGGGTGATATCATCTGCCGAAAAGATCGACAAGCCTCATATTACCGACGGAAACAGCCTTTCTGCAGCAGGAGAGATCCTTGTAAACAAGGAATATGCAGACAAGCATGATATCTCGGCAGCAGATACTGTTACTATCAGCGGCAAAAGCTATAAAGTCGCAGGTATAATGACTCTTCCGGATTATATCCGTATGCACGTAAGAAATGATTCACTCAGCTATGATCCGGAAAATGAAGCTCTTATAATGGCTTCAGCAGAGGATACCGCAGCTATAGAGGGCGGAAAGCTGTCTGTAGTGTACAAGGCTAAGTTCAAGGACATAAGCGATGAGAAGATCAGCGATCATACATCAGAGCTGGTAAGGAGCAGAGAGCTTGCTTCCGTTACCTTCAGGGCTGACAATTCCAATATTAATGCTCTTGGCGGAAAGATAAGCATATACTTCATGCTCACAGTTATCTCACTTTGCATCATGTCAGTTATGATAGCAGTTATGCTGATAATGTTCATCTATATCCTCATTGGCGAGAACAAGAAGAACGTGGGCGTACTGGTAGCGAACGGACTGCCCAGGAGAAAGGTATTCTTCGGATATCTTAAAGCAGTTGCAGGACTTATGCTTCCGGCTGCTGTTGCAGGCTATATCACCGGTTCACTGTTTGCACCGGTATTCAACAGGCTCCTTGAGACCGATCTGAGTCTCCCGGAGATGAAGTTCAGTTTTGAACCGCTGTTCTTTGGCGTATTCATGTGGATAGTCCTCTTTGTAGGTATAATCGCAGCAGTATTCGGTACACGCAGCATACTTAAGCTCAGTGTTGTGGATATGCTCCGTGACACAAAGGTAACGGGTATCAGCAGATTTGAGAGATTCGTGAAGAAGCTCACAAAAAAGAGCAGCATAGAGAAGAAGATCAAGACATCATTTGCCATAAGGAGCAAGCTCCTGCTGGTACTGGTACTGTTCAGTGTCTTTGCAGCAGGCGTAGAGTTCTTCCTCAGCTATTCGATATACCGCTTCCCGAAGAATATATGCGACGCACAGGAAGAATCCATGGATTTTGAGTCGCAGGTGTACTTCCGTCAGCCGGCTGAAAAGTCAACAGAGGGCGATCAGTACTTCTACGAGCTCAAGGCAATGGGAAAGGGCAAGAAGGATGACGTTATCGTGACAGTTACAGCACTGGAAGACGGTGCGCTGCTGGACATCGGCGGACATCCGTCTGCCGGAGAGGCTATACTCAACAAGACCTCCGCAGATGTGCTCAAGGCTAAAAAGGGCGACAATATAAAGCTGGAGATCTATGACAAGGAGATCGAAGTCAAGGTGGCAGGCATATCAGACCGTGTTGCCGGCAAGGAGATCTTCATTGACCATGCATGGCTGGCAGGAGAAAATGTCATCGAAAACAAGTACAACGGTATGTTCACCTCAGATGCTTCTATAACTGTGGACAGCAGCGAGAACTATTCGTCTGTACTTACAAAGAGCAGCATCCTCGAAAGCTATGAGAGCTCACAGCAGGTAATGAAGTATGGCTCGATCATACTCGGAGTTCTTGGAATACTCATCCCTGTTATACTGATAGCAGTTACCGTTTCCGTACTCATATCCCAGAACAAGAAGGAGATATATGTATTCAAGGCAAACGGCATAAAGAACAAGATCATGAACCGCATGGTCTATGGTTCATACAACGGATTCCTTCTTTTAGGCATCATCATAAGCATACCGTACTCATTCTTCATCCTCAACCTTATCTGCTCTATTGCAGTAAAGGCTTCGGGAGTGAGATATCCGTCTGATCTTGACGCAGTGGGCATTGGATTTGCCGTTCTTATGACATTCATCGTATACTTCGGTACAATGCTGGTGCTTCGCTTAAAGCACAACGGAAATATGGAGAAGATACTCAATGATTTTAGAGAACTTTAAACATACCCAGGGAAAATCCTGCCGGACCGTTGCGATAAGGGATACCCTTGAACGCTGCGGACTTACGGTAAAGGAGGAGTTCGTGTTCGGCCTTGCAGGCGGACTAAGCTTCTCGTATGTTGATCCCGGCGGGATATTCTCAGAGAACAAATTTTTCAAGGCCCTTGCCCCGAATCTTATGCAGTTCGAGCATTTCGCTCAGAATGCAGGAGTGGACTACAGGATAGTATCCGAGGCCGACAACGACTTCTCAAAGCTGGAGTCAATGCTCAGGCTGGAGGACAATCCGGTGATATGTGAGGTATCTCCGGAGGTATATGCAGATCATCTCGGCAGCAAGGCGTCGCTCTGGAAGGATTTCAAGCTGGATCTGCCTGTTACCAGCCATGTGACTGAGATAATCGGCATAGATCAGGAAAACGTTTACATCTGTGAAAATTACAGCAGCGAGATCTACAGCATACCCAGAGAGGTATTTTCAAAAGCAAGGGATATCGGTTCGGATTCCTATCTTGATCCTCATCACAGGATACATCATATAGTCCTTCCGGCAGATATGAGCCGGGCGGATGTTGAGGGAATGATATACAGAGCCGTAAGAGGCAACCTCAAGGAGTACCTGGACGGAGGCAATGAACGCCTTGGAATGAAGGCATTCACAAGGTTCATGGAGCGCTTCCCGGAGCTGCCTGAAAGCTGCGGAAAGACAATATGCCGGGTATCACTTGAAATAACCGGCAGCCTTATAAAATTCGTATCACCCGGAATGTTCCGGAAGATGTACGGCAAGTTCCTTATGGAGTGTGTGCCTTATATCGGAAAGGAAAAGGAGATAGCCGAAATAAGCAGACTTCTTTCCGGCTCCGATTATCTCTGGAACAAATTTGCAGCCAGAGTAATGAAAAAGGATCTGTCAGTTGAGGAGCGTATGTGCGGCGAAGCTACCATAGAGCTCCTGAGCGGTATAAGATCCAAGGAGGAGCAGGCTATAGAAGGTCTCAGGGAGGTGTTTGCAGCATGAACAAGAACGCTCAGATGAAAGCGATAGCAATGGCGTTCCCGGATAATGAGAGCGCTGATGATATAGCTGCTATGTGTTCGGGACTGACCTTTGATCTCTGCCAGACATCTCACAGCAGATTTGCCGTAAAGGCTTTTACTGAGAACAGGCTGGATATCGTAAGGGAATACTATCAGCTTGAGATACAGGCTGTGATCCAGAAGTTCGGCAGCAAGAAGCTGAGGAGACTGAAGCAGAAAATGGCAGCCGGCAGCAGTGTATTCGTAAGGAAGTACGACAAGGATGCAGCTGACAAATGCAGCTTCACATATGAAAGAGTCAGCAGCCTTAAAAATATCGCAGGCCTTGGGCTCTGGAAGCTGTCCGACGGCAAGTGGCATACCGGCCGCAGCCTTGAAAAAAGAGCGTCAGCAGCCTTTGTGAATACCAGGGACTGGGCAGTGTATGAGGATATCAACTTCTACCCCGATAGTATGCATAGCAGGGATGAAAGCTGCCGGAAGGTATACATAAGGAAGCTGGTCTCCGGTCTCAGATGCTTTATAAGCAGCAAGCTGGCACGCAATCTTACCGGTTCAGTAAAAGTAAGCATAGATGATTCTTTCACAGACCAGCGCAGAGAGGTATTCGAGAGCATACTCGGTCTTGGAAGCGGTTGGAGAGAATTATACAAAAAGAAATATATGTCAGGAGCAGAGTTCATCAAGTGCCTGAAAAAAGAGCAGAAAATGCTTGAGACGCTCCTTGCTGAAACTGAATGACAAAGGGAGAGTGATGTATGAAGAAAATAGTAGTTATAGGCTCCGGCATATCCGGAATGACCTGTGCCTGTGCGCTGGCGAATAAGGGCTACGATGTGACGGTCCTTGAAAAGCACAGCGTAGCCGGCGGCTATTGCCAGAGCTTTTCAAGAAAAGGCTTCAGATTTGCAGCAGCTGTCCACAGGATAGGCGGTATCCACGGCAGGAACAGTGTGGACGGTATCCTGAGTGCTCTTGGAGTGAAGGAACTGCCGGAATGGTACACCTTCCATGAGAATGTTCAGGTGGGCGATATCAATTTCAATATGTGCAATTCCAGCGCAGCAGATTCGCTCAGGGAGCTGTTCCCGGAGGACAAGGAGGATATCGACCGCTTTGAAGCAGAGGTGGACAGGATCAATTCCATACTGGATATCATTGACAAGGGTGCTAATGCAGGCATAAGCAAGTTCTCGCTGACTGACCTGAAGGTACTGGACAAGTACAGAAAGATGTCTGTAGACCAGTTCCTGAGAGGCATATTCACCAATGAGAAGATCATCAGCCTGCTGGTAGCCATATCAGATGCAATGCCCGGCGGAGCGCTGTTCGCCTTCATAAGAATGGTATCCTTCGCAAACTGCGGAGAGGAGACATACCAGCCCGTAGGCGGCGCAGGAGCGATAATCGATCTCCTCCGCAAGCGCATCGAGGAGCTGGGAGGAAGGGTGCTCCTGAACAGTCCTGCCGAAAGGATAATCATGGAAAACGGCAGAGCAGTCGGAGTTGTCTGCAAGGGAGAGATACTCAGAGCAGACTATATCGTTTCCAACTGCGACCTGGGCTTCACCATACGTGAGCTGGTGGGAGAGGAAAATGTTCCCCAGCGAGTGCTTGAAAAGATAAATACCAAGTTTACAGAGAGCCCGTCCTGCTTCTCGGTATGGATAGGCCTTGACAAGGATATAAAGTCCCTTGGCTATGAGCCGAAGAATATATCCTATTATCCGGATGCAATGAGCGTTCTTGACGATAAGGCAAAGCTTATCGGAGAGCACAGCGTCCAGAGAGAAAATGATTTCCTGCTGATAAGTCTTTCGGCAAACAACGATCCTACAGCCTGCCCCGAGGGAAAGGGACAGATGATGCTGGGAATGCTTGTGAACTGGGACTTTGAGGATATGTACAAGCTCCGTGATACCGACAGGAAGCTCTACCGTGAAAAGAAAAAAGCGGCAGCTATGAATCTTGTGCGTAAGGCAGAGAGATTCTTCCCCGGAATCAGCGAGCATATCGAAGTGATGGAGATAGCTTCTCCGGTCACATTCCAGAGATATACCGGCAACAGCAAAGGAGCCTTCGGAGGCTACAAGTGTACTCCGGAGCTGGTAGAGAACTTCTCGCTCCTTGACTGCCGCCAGCTTGTAGACGGACTGTTCCTCACCGGACACTGGGGAGGGGTCGGCGACGGTGTGATATTCACCACAGATGTTGCAATGAGAGTTGCAGACAAGATACTCCGCTGCGATCATATCGAAGAGATATACGATTTCAGCAAAAACCATTCAGCTTGATTTTACCGTCGCAGAGACGTGTAAATATATACCCGAAAGGGAAAAAATTATAAAACTATATTTATTTAATGGAGGAATTAACAATGGCTAATTTTGCAAACAGAAACATCGAGGAAGAAGTAAGAGACATGATCTTTGAGAGACTCAGAATCGACTACATCAACAAGGAAGATGTTGACTACGACGCACCTATCTTCGCTTCATTCGACTCAGAGGGCGACGGCCTCGGACTTGACTCAGTAGACGCTCTTGAGCTGGTAGTAGGCCTCAAGGAGAAGTACGGCATCGAGGTAAGTGATGAGGAGATGGGTATTTTCCAGAGCATCACATCCATCGCAGATTATGTTCGTGAGAACGGTCAGGAATAATGACCTGTAAGAGGTAAGCATATGGAGAAAAGAATCGTAGTTACCGGTATCGGTGTCGTTTCATCAAATGCCGGCAATGAGAAGGAGCTTATCGAAGCCCTTGAGGAGCTTAAAGAAGGACAGTCAGAAGTAGATCTCTATAGTACAGACGGACTTGTTTCAAGACTCGGCTGCGAGATCAAGAGACCTCTCAGATATGAGGACGAGTGCGACGAGAGAACAACAGCAGTTGCTTTCGAGGCAATTGATGATCTCTACAAGGATCAGTCACTCAGAGATATGATCGCAGAGAACAGCGAGGACGTTGTATTCTCCTTTGCCACATCTATGGCAGGCAATCAGAATATGATGCGCTATGTAAACAGCGATACTCCTGAGAGCGATGAGGACTTTGTATACATAGTCCCTGATTTCATCAATAAGATCAGCAGCAAGCTCGGAGTAAACGGCCCTGTTTATACAACAATGTCAGCCTGTGCAGCAGGTACGGCAGCCGCAGGTATAGCTTTCGATGCAATAAAGAGCGGCGAGACAGATGTCGCTATCGTAGGCGGAACAGACGCACTCACACTCTTCTCATCAGTTGGATTCAGCGCACTTAAAGCCATCGCAGAGGACAAGTGCCGCCCCTTCGATCAGGAGAGAAGCGGTATCAACCTTGGTGAAGCAAGCGCATTCATAGTTCTTGAGGAACTGGATCATGCAGTCGCAAGAGGTGCTGATATATATGCTGAGGTTGCAGGATATGCTGCAAAGAACGAGGCATACCACATCACATCACCCAGACCGGACGGCGAGGGCGCATACATAGCAATGAAGGAAGCACTTGAAGATGCTGAGATCAATATAACAGATGAGAATGTATACGTTAATGCTCATGGTACAGGTACAAAGGCAAATGATACAATGGAGATCAAGGGCATCGAGAAGCTCTTCCCGGATCAGCCGAATATCTATGTATCTTCAACAAAGGCTATCACAGGCCACTGCCTGGGAGCTGCCGGCAGCATTGAGCTTGCTATATCTGCACTTGCACTCAAGCATCAGTTCATGCCCGGTACATTCAGACTTGACAATCCCCTTGAAACAGAAGGCGGTATCCACATACTCGGTGCAGAGACAGTACATCGCCCTGTAGACTATGTAATTTCCAATTCATTCGCATTTGCAGGAAATACAGCCAGCATAGTGCTCAGGAAATATGCGGGGTAAGGACAATGGTCGTTATCATAGGCAATAATATAACTGCCCTTTCACTCAGCCGTTTCCTTGAAATGAACGGTGTGGATCACAGAAGGATAACTACCGGAAATATCAAGGACATCACCTTCTACTGCTGCGACAGTGCAGACGGTATGATGGCACTGGCGGCTGAGAAGCTGGGTTATACTGTTGAACAGAAGCCCGGTCACGGCTTTTCAGTAAGAACATCTTCCCACAGATATAAGGCTGACAGGGGCGCTGATGAATTTATCAGAAGCCTTGCAGATGTATCCGGTGCAGGAAATGAAGCGGCAGATGCTTTTTCAGATATCCTCAGCAGCATAGGTGCAGAATGGAAGCTGAGCGTTCAGAGCGGATTCAGGGTAAATACATCTCCCTCCTCCGTAATGGCAAAGAACTTCATGAAGGACTACAGCGGCTTTGCAGAGAAGCTTTCCGGTTCAGAGGAGTGGAACAAGGTCCTCGGAGCATTTGTACCGAGAAAGGATATATCACTGAATACAGCCGCAGGCTACATATCAGGCCAGGTATTTGACAGTAGCTGTCATACCGACAGTCTCGAGCATATGGCTGCATGGCTCATAAAGAACGAGGATCCGGAAAAGGTGATAAAGGTAAGCAGCTTTGATGATGTGGTCATCAATGAGGCGGAGAAAACTCTGACTGCCGGCGGTAAAACATTGGGATATGATGTGCTGATCGAGGCTTCTGACACAAGCAAGTCCAGAGTAAGGCTTATGACAATGTATGTGTCGGATGAGGAGCTTGATACGGATTTCGAGTTCATAGTTCCGGACAAGGCTGACGAGCTGGGCATCATACAGATGATAAGATGGAGCAGCGGCGGTTTTCAGAGAGCTGATATCTATTACGATGAGAGTGCAGACGAAGAACTGATAAGGAAGAATGCGTCTGAGCTTCTCGGCGGTGCAGCGATCACTGATGTAGTCGGATACGATGAACTTATAAGACAGTACGGCTGCGGTAATTTTGCCGGATGGGCATTCAGCTGCCGGGACAATATGAAGAATCCGGTGTCCTGCATGAAGAAGGACAGAATAAAGATAGCCGGCTGGGGCAATGCACATTTTACAGCGGCCCTGCTGGGAATAAAAGAGCTTGAAAAGTCAGGCGTAATGGAAAGGATGTAATGAAGTATGTGCAAAACAGCAATAACCGGCTGGGGAATGATCTCAGAGATGGGCAGCACAGAGTCTGATATACTCAACAGCTGGGACAGCAGAAAAAAGCCCTCAGGCGGCGAGATAGATTTCAGCCATTCACTTGATCCGAGAAAGATCAGACGTATGGGACGCTTCGGACGTATGTGTGCAGCAGTAACAGATAACTGCCTGAAGATGTCCGGCTGCGAGAAGGGCGATAATACAGGTATAATCATGAATACAGACTACGGTTCGATCAATCTCAACATCGAATTCGGAAGACTTCTCCCTACACCTGAGCTGGCAAGTCCTATGGATTTTGCAAATACAGTATCAAACGCAGCTCTCGGAAATGTTGCCCTTTACTTCGGACTCAAGGGACCAAGCACCCTTCTTATGGGAAGCAATGCTCTTTCATATTCCATGAGACAGGTCGAGAAGAAGCCGGATAACGCTATCGTAGTATGCGGCGGCGATGAATATTGCGGCCCTGTTGCTTCAACAGCAGTAAAGAAATTCGGCGGAGATGTTATATCAGAAGGTGTTGCAGGAGTAGTAGTTGAGAGCGAGGACTCTGCCCGTGAGATCTATGGACGTATCCTCGGAGACGCAGAGACAGGTATAGGCTTCTCACCTCTCTATCAGTCAGGCAGAGATGTTGTATCAGCATATTCAAGAGTTATAAAGAAGGCTCTCAGAAAGGCTGAGCTTGAAGCTGAGGACATCGACCTTGTACTTCTTTCAAATATTGCACAGTCATCAGTAAGCGAGGACGAGAAGACTGCTGTAAATGAGATATTCGGCAGCAGATGTGAAGTTATCAACGCAAGAGATATGCTGGGCGAGAGCTTCGGTGCAAGCGCAGTATCAAGCGTTATACTCGGATCAGTTCTCGTAAAGAACAAGCGCTACAGCAAGGTACTGGTTCTGGGAACAGAGATGTCCGGTACAGTAGAAGCCTTCGTGCTCGGAGAATAAAGGAGACGCACTATGTTTGATTTTACAGGAAAAACAGCCGTAGTTACAGGCGGAAGCCGTGGCATAGGAAGAGCTATCGCAGAGAATTTTGCTTCCCACGGTGCAAATGTAGCATTCATCTATGGCTCTTCAAAGGGCAGAGCAGAGGAGCTTGAGGCAAAATATGCCGGCAGCGGTGTTCAGGTAAAGGGCTATTGCGCCGATGTATCTGATATCGAAAGCATAAAGGCAGCCGCTAAGCAGATCCTCAGCGATTTCGGCAAGGTGGATATCCTGGTAAACAATGCAGGTATCACCAAGGACGGATATATGATGCTCATGTCAGGCGATAACTGGGGAAAGGTGATCGAAGTGAACCTTACAGGCGCATTCAATGTCACAAAGCAGTTCCTCACACATTTCATCGGCAACCGCAGCGGCAAGATCATCAATATGACATCCGTCGGAGGCATCGCCGGTATGGCCGGTCAGACCAACTACTCTGCTTCAAAGGCAGGACTTATCGGTTTCACTAAGAGCCTTTCAAAGGAAGTTGCAGGAAAGAATATCAATGTAAATGCCATCGCTCCCGGATATATCCTTACGGAGATGCTGGATACCATCCCGGATAAGATGAAGGAGAAGATCATAAAGGACATCCCTGCTTCAAGAATAGGCGATGTTGACGATATCGCCAATGCGGCAATGTTCCTTGCATCTGACTGCTCCGGATATATAAACGGACAGGTACTTGTAGTTGACGGAGGTCTTACAGCTTGAGCAGGAATATTATAGTTTTCGGAGCTTCCGGCATCCTCGGAGAGCATATAACCGGAGCATTTCCGGATGACAGGCTCATCCTCTGCGATATAAGGGAGCCGGAAGAGATACCCGATAACTGCACATATATACGCTGTGATGTTACCAGCGGAGAGGATACCGCTTCCCTTGCAGCACGTCTTGAAGCGGAAGATATAAGGCCGGATGTGCTGATATATTCGGCTGGTATATTCAATTACGGAAGCGTCACTGATATCTCGCCGGAGGCATGGTCTCAGGCAATGGATGTGAATGTGACCGGACTTTACAGAGTGCTGCACAGCCTGATACCGGTACTTTCAGACGGAGCAGCGATCATCGCAGTTGCTTCACAGTATGGTATAGTAGGAACTTATGAATCAGCTTCTTACTGTGCTTCAAAAGCGGCAATGATAAATCTTATCCGCTCGGTGGCTCTGGATTACGGCAGCAGAAAGATAACTGCAAACTGTGTATGCCCCGGATTCTTCGGATCTGATTTCCTCAAGAAGGTGGAAAAGCAGGTGAAGAAGAAGCGTGAGTGGATGACGGTAACAGCTATGCTTCCGAGAAGCAGAGTAAATGCAGAGGAAGTCGTACAGGCAATATCCATGCTGGCAGTCAATCCGGCAATAACAGGACAGTGCATAGTTATCGACGGCGGATATACGGCGAGGTAAATGTTATGGAGGCTTATATCTACAGAACAAAGGCAAGATTCAGCGATACAGATCTTTACGGAGTCGTACATCACAGCAATTATTTCCGCTGGCTCGAAGAGGCAAGGATACAGCTCATGGAGGATATCCTCGGATATTCCGTAAGCTGGATGGAGGAGCACGCACTGCGTTTCCCTGTTATCCATGTGGACGGAAAGTACAGACAGTCTGTATTTGCAGGAGAAAATGTGGAGATAAGTGTTTATCTCAGGTATACCGGAGCCGCAAGACTTGAATT
>LVAK01000051.1 GCA_001604035.1 Clostridiales bacterium Firm_05 | reverse complement strand
AAGATACTGTTTTTTGTTTCACTTGAAACCAATCAAGAACGATACCGATCTCAGGTTGAATTACCTTTTGTGACTAAAGAATCGGAGAATCTGATTGCTGATAGACTATATACAAGATTAAAAAGAGATGAAGAGGTTCAGGTCGGTTGTTATATTGACATAGCTGAAGAAAAAGATGGATTACGTGCTTTTTCTGCAAGAGGATACGCAGATGTTGTCAAAGATAACATTGTTTATGAATTGAAATTTGTTTCAGAGCTTTCTCATGAACACTTTTTGCAATGTGCTTGTTATATCGTTGCACTTGGACTTGAAAAGGGCATTCTTTGGAACACACGAAACAACAAAGCATTTGAGGTCACTGTGCCAGATAAAGAAGCATTCCTTGACGCTGTTGTAAATACTATAACTAAAAACAAAATAATTAAGTATTACAAGCCTTTTGACATAAAGGAACAGAATAATGTACCTAACTCCATAGAGCACGTAGGCGTAACAAATAAAAAATATGATGTTTATGATTTCTCAGTTGGAACTAAGATTGTGCATAAGACGTTTGGTGTTGGTACGATAATTAAAATTTCAAAAGAAAAGAATAATCATATTATAAAAGTTGTTCTTGAAAACGGCGTCTCTCATAATTTCTTGCTTGAATTCACTCTAAAAAACAGAATTATTACGAAGTTGTAATGATAAAGCGCTACTTAATCAATAAGTAGCGCTTTTGTCCTATTCGATTTGTTTTTAACTTTTTGCGTTAAGGACATCATACATCAGAAAGGTTTTCCCCGAGTAATTGACATATACTTTTATATGAGTATCACGCTTAACTCTGGGCTTTTATTTTATACATTATAGATCATTGCGGTATAGTTAGGGATAGGCCACATTTCTGCGGGCATTTCACTCTCGATCTCGTCAGCGATCTCCCTCATTATATCCATTTCAGCAAGAACACAGTCGTGGAAATAAACTGCCTGATCCTTGATAACGGTGATATCGCAGGCATTCTTGAGCTGGCTCTTGAGACGGTCGATAGAATCATAGAACTTATCAGCAAGCTCATTGAGCTTTGCAGCTATCTTCTCTTCTGACTTGCTTGTCATTCCTATCTGCTTCTTGACAGCGATAGAATCGCATACATTGTGGACATAATTGAGAGTTGCGGGAAGAAGCTTTCTGCTGGCCATTTCGATCATAGTCTTTGCTTCGATGCGGATCGTCTTGGAGTATGTCTCCAGAAGCACCTCAGTTCTTGCATTGAGCTCGGCCTGTGTGTAGATATTGAACTTGCGGAATATACGCATATTCTTATCATCTGTATAGTGTGGGAGACAGTCAACTGTTGAAGCGTAATTCGGCAGGCCTCTGCGTTCAGCTTCCTTTACCCATTCAGGTGAGTATCCATCGCCGTTGAAGATGACTCTTCTGTGCTTTTTGAGAACTTCCTTCAGCAGTTTCTTTACTTCCTGTTCAAAGTTTTCGGAATCCTTATAGGGAGTGAGCTTTTCTGTGAACCAGCTCAGCTCTTCTGATACGATGGTGTTGAGCAGAGCGTTCGGGCAGGCGATATTGTCGGATGAGCCTACCATACGGAACTCAAAGCGGTTTCCGGTGAAAGCGAATGGAGATGTACGGTTTCTGTCGGTGGAATCCTTCGGGAAAGAGGGGAGTGCATTTACACCAATCTCGAAGTTCTTGGTCTCTGTCTTATATACGCCGTCTTCTTCGATAGCCTTGAGAACAGCGTCGAGCTCTTCACCGAGGAACATTGATACGATAGCCGGAGGAGCTTCATCTGCGCCGAGACGGTGGTCATTTCCGGCAGAAGCGGCAGATATTCTCATAAGGTCAGCGTATTCGTCAACGCCCTTGATAAGAGCACAGAGTATAGTGAGGAACTGGAGGTTCTCCATAGGAGTATCTCCGGGATCAAGAAGATTCTGACCGTCATCCGATGCCATTGACCAGTTGTTGTGCTTACCGGAGCCGTTAACGCCCTCAAAAGGCTTTTCATGGAGAAGGCATACAAGTCCGTGACGGAGAGCCACCTTCTTCATTATCTCCATAGCAAGCTCATTCTGATCTGTACCAAGGTTTGATGTAGTGAAGATCGGAGCCATTTCGTGCTGTGCCGGAGCGACCTCGTTGTGCTTGGTCTTGGAATAGATGCCCAGCTTCCAGAGTTCTTCATCCAGTTCGGCCATATATGCAGCTATTCTTGGCTTAAGGTTGCCGAAGTACTGGTCGTCAAGCTCCTGGCCCTTTGGCGGCTTTGCACCGAAGAGTGTTCGGTCAGTAAGGATAAGATCCTCACGCTGGTCGTACATTTTCTTATCTATAAGGAAGTATTCCTGCTCAGCGCCTACAGTAGAGGTAACACGTGTAACAACATTGTTTCCGAAGAGACGGAGAAAATCAACTGCGGTGTGGCTGAGAGCATCCATAGAACGAAGCAGGGGAGTTTTTTTATCGAGTATCTCGCCGGTATAGGATACGAATACGGTAGGGATGTAGAGGCTTCCCTCCTTGACAAAGCAGTAAGAGGTAGGATCCCATGCGGTATATCCTCTTGCTGTACTTGTCTGACGGAGACCGCCTGAGGGGAAAGATGAAGCGTCCGGTTCGCCCTTTACGAGAGCCTTGCCGGAAAATTCCATTATCGCCATACCGTTTGGAGTAGTATTGATAAAGGAGTCGTGCTTTTCAGCAGTTGATCCTGTGAGGGGCTGGAACCAGTGAGTGTAGTGTGTAGCGCCCTTTTCTATAGCCCAGTCCTTGATGGTATTGGCAACAAAATCAGCAGTGGTCATATCCAGCGGAGCGCCGCTGCGGATAGTTTTCATCAGTGCCTTGTAGATATTTTTAGGGAGTCTTGCTTTCATTACCTCGTCATTAAAGACGTTGGCAGCAAAGATCTCCGGAATGCTTTTGGTCATAAAAATTCCTCCTGCTCGTTTCAGTTCACGAAATATAACTAAAGTATATTTTATCATATTATAGGTTGAATGTCAATATTCCGCCCTTTGGCTCATGTATAAAACTAAGCGGGGGAAAGGTGGAAAAATATAGTAGTATTGATGCCAGGGATGCAGTGACGCAATAATATTGCATTTTCCTGTTGACTGTGTTATAATATGTGTATATCAAAAAAGGAGAAAGACAGGATGGATTATTCAAAGAAGATTTATTCAGGTATCTATGATCTTCCTGAGGGAAAAGCCTCAGAAGATATAACTGAGGGCTGCCTCGTTATAGAAGGCGGAGCATTCCGTGGGCTCTATGCTTCCGGTGCTCTTGACGCACTTATGGAGGAGGGGATAAACCTTCGCTGTACAGTAGGTGTTTCAGCCGGCGCAATGAATGGAGTGAATTATGTTTCAGGCCAGATCGGACGCTCAGCAAGGATAAATCTGAGATACCGTCATGACAGCCGCTATGTAGGGCCTCAGGCTATAAGAAAGAACCGTGGCATAGTTGGATTTGATTTTGTATTCGGCAAAATGGAGGGCATCGAGGATCTCGATATGGAAAGATTTGCTGAGGACTCAAGAGAATTCTATGCCGTTGTTACCAATCTTAATACAGGTGAGACAGAGTACATAGAGAAGAACTCGGGAAGAAATATATTCAGGGCAGTACAGGCATCTGCATCAATGCCATTTGTTTCAAGGCCGGTCATGATAGATCAGCAGCCATATCTTGACGGCGGATGCAGCTGTAAGATACCTTATCAGTTCGCTGTAAACAAGGGATTTGACAAGATATTGGTCATCCGCACTCGTGACAAGGACTACCGCCGCAAGGACAGGAGCCATAAGGTAGTTTATCCGGAGAATCTGGTCTATGCAGCATATCCTTCCTTTGCGTCAAAGCTCATCAGCAGCAATCAGGATTATAATTTCCTGTGTGACGAGCTGGAGCTTCTTGAGAAAGAGGGCAGGCTGATGACAGTTACTCCCTCAAAGAAGGTTACTGTGACAAGGCTTGAGGGAGATGTTGAAAAACTGGGCAGGCTGTACTACCTGGGCTACAATGATGTTAAGGAGAATATTGACAGGATACGTGAGTACCTTTCAAAATAAAAATGCAGACTAAGCGTGATGCTTATATAGAATGTTACACGTTATTATTGAGGAAGAACCCTTTTGAAAAAGGTTTCCCCCGATAAATACGCATAAAACATTCTATATAAGAATCGCAGTTAGTCTGCATTTTGTTTTGGTTCAATATCTATCACGACGTACTCAGACTTTGTGCCAGTCTTAAAGGGGATAGCCCAGCCTGAGATGCCGGATGTTACTATAAAGGTCGTGTCGTTACGTTTTTCCATACCATAGATACGGTCGTTTGCGCCTATCAGGAGACCTATCTGTCCGGCAGGCCATATATGACCGCCGTGGGTATGTCCGGACAGAACGAGATCTGCGCCGGATTCAGCCTCCTCATCGTATGAGTTTGGCTGGTGATCGGCAACTATGATGTATTTCGACTTGTCAATACCTGTCATGAGTTCTTCCATGGAGGCTCTTTCCTCCTCGCTTTTGTCCTGACGGCCGATGATATAGAACAGCCTGCTTACGAGGACACACTCATCCTTCAGAATGGTGACTCCATTCTTGCAAAGCTCTTCTTCAAGCTCCTCATAGGTAAAATCACGATTGTTGTAGTAGCCCTTATCGTGGTTACCGTAGATGAAGTAAACGCCGAAAGTCGTATTTATATTCAGAGCCTTGCAGGCCTTTATCATGTCGTCCTTCCGGGAGCTGTCGTCTACGAAATCCCCCGGGATTATAACAACGTCCGGCTTTTCATCCTCAATGCGTTTCATCTGCCTGGCAAATCCATCTCCGTCAAGAGTGATGCCAAGATGAAGATCGGCCAGCATGACCACACGCATTTTCTCCATGCCGATAAATTTTGAAGTCGATATTGAATATTCCGTTCGGTAAACGTGATGAGCCAGAAACCAGCCTATGGAAAGATAAACAGCGGTTATTGCAAGTGCAGCAGCACCGGCATAGTATCTTCTGGCATCCTTTTTTGTGATCCGCTTTACGATATGAGCTGCAAGATCGCAGATCAGCCAGAATACTGCAAGATGTATCAGTATGACTATGAATGCAAATACGCTTATAAAGGCGGACGTTCCTATCAACAGTATAGGTATCCCTGCCAGCAGCCATGCGAGCCGGTTATTATTCCCGGCCAGCTTTCTGACGAAACCGAATCTGCGGAATCTGGTCAGCAGGAATATAATTCCGCCTATACCGCATATCAGCATCAGTCCGAAAATGATGATCCACATCATATATTACATATCAAGGAGCATTATTATAAGAAATGCAATGAGTACTGCGGCTGCAACACCGCCTACTATGAGCAGCGGCAGGAGATTTGTCTTGTTCTGACTTGCAGCAGCAGGAACGTTCTGCGGCTGTGCCGGAAGCGGTGCAGCAGGAATCTCTTCAGGCTTTTTGCTGTGGCCGAAGGGATTGTCATATTTGTCGGAGAATGGCTGAGGCTCAGGCATGAGCGATATATCCTCATTCTGGACCTGAGGCTTCTGCTCCGGAACATTCTGCTTCTCCTCGACGGGAGGCTTTTCCTGCACCACAGGTGTATCCGGTCTTAATTCCTTTGGAATATCGGCAGAATCCTGTCCTGCCTTGATCTTGTATGTTTCACGGTCCGGCTTTTTTATGCGGGCATACTCCTGCTTTTTGGATGAATTCTGATCGGCATCCTCCATAGAAGACTTGAAGTTTGATTCAAGAACAGTCGTATCGCATTTCGCATCTGTATTCTCCCGTCTGTTGCCGCAGACGCAGCACACAAGGGAGGTCTCTTCATTGAAAGTTTCACATTTTGTGCAGATCCACATAACTTACTCCCTAATCGAAATCATCGGTAGATATCCAGCGGCCGCCATGTTCTGCCCTTGGTGCAGGGGAGGCATGGACAGCCTCAGCAGCCTGGCGTGCTCTCTTGGTAGCTTCGATCCCGTTGAGGGCTGAGAGCACCTGACGCATTGAATATCTGTCTGCTGGTTCTTTTCTCAGCATTTCAGCTATAAGTGTACGGAATTCCTCCGGTATGTTTTCGCTGATCTTTATTTCAGCGTCATTGAGTACAGCCTCATATACATAATCGTATTCGCTGTCAAATCCGGGCAGTTCACCGCAGAGGAGCTGATGGAAGACAATGCCCATAGCAAATACATCGACCTTTGGCGAGAGCACTGCCGGTTCCTCGATCATAGCGAGGAATGTTTCCGGTGCGAGATATACGAAATCACCCTGTATCTCTTCACCTACCGGAGCACTGTCCTCAAGGTAACTTGCATCGAAGTCGATGACCTTTATTGTGAAGAAGCAGCCGTTAGTCTGCTTTATCATAAGGTTATCCAGCTTCAGGTCTGCGTGTACAACATGGTTGTCAGCAAGCTTGGTAAAGCTATTTGCGAGCACCTTCATGAGGATGAACTTATTGTCCATATCTATGCTGCTGAGCTCGTGGGTATCCATAGGCGTTTCGGAAACCTTGTCTGTAACGAGGTAGAAGTGGCTCTCGTTCCTGAAGAGCTCCAGCGGCGGCACAAGATTGCCGGCCTGTGAAGCAGCTATGCTGAAATAAATACGTTTTTTCTGGTTGAACCATTCGATGCACTGATCCATTTTTCTATGGCGCACATCGGGTTCGAGCTTTATGGATTCCAGAGGATATACGGGGTTGAGGAATTCCTTAATGAAGTATTCCTTTCCGCCTCTGGTGCAGAATCCCCATTTGGAGAAGCCGCTTTTGTTGCTTGTCATTGGCTGTGTAAGGAGATAATCCCCGATGAGGTATGGGGTGAATTTATCCTTATTTTCCGCTGACATTGATATAGATAACTCTCCCATACATATCACCGCCTGTAGTAGCCTGGTTTATATTCCTGCCAGAGTCGGAGCAGCATATCTTCATCTGCGTTCTCTCCGGCAGTATCGATATATTTTTCTTTGATAAACTGGCAGCGCTCCTTGAAATATTCCTTGCAGCCGGCTATATCGTAAAGACCGTAAACAGCAATGCTTACGGCGAAATCGTCGCCGGTCACAGGGATTATGAGTTCAGACAGTCTGTTTTCCCATTCTTCGGGGGATTCCGACTCCATGAGGGAACTGAGTATGATGTACTCAAAGTCCATAGGCGTTCCATAGTAGCCGAATCCGCCGTCAGTAGAGGCGATCACCATTGCCGGAAGGTCGATGTCTATCTCACGGGTATTGAGATTGAAATCGCCCTCAGCGTGGATGACGTTTGACATTCTGCCGTCGCTTCTGAGATTGGTGAAAGCGTCTTCGTCGGTCTTTATGTCGTCTTTAGTGACCTGACAGAGACCATCCTTATCGAGAAAATATCCTCGTGAGTCGCCTGCCCAGAAGTATTCGCAGGTGATACTGCTGCCGTTGATCTTAACAGCGGCAATGCTTGCGGTGGTGGGCATGGTCTTGAAGAGATCACCGCCCAGCTTAGCGCCGGTCTCAGTTTCTATTGTATTCCGCATCTTGGCGAATTCATTTGTGAGGCATTCCTTCAGTCTCTGGCAGTCCGTACCGTCGAATCTGAACTGTTTATCCTCATAGAAGTTATCGGTTACGTATGCGGCAAGCTTTGAAGCGACTCTTGCGCCGCTTCTGTTTCCGGCCTTAGGGTACTTTTTGGCACCCATACCGCCGCACCCGTCAAACACAGAGATATAGCCGGTATCCTCTGTGCCGAAGGAATAGGAGAAGGAGTCCTCACCGAGGCCGGCGAGTTTTTCCCTTTCCGAGCATATAACTATGAAAGGTCCTGTCATCGGATAGATACCTCCCAAAGATTATATACTGTACGCAATAGCGTCAATTATCTGATTATAGTTGATCTCTTCGAGACCTCTGCCAGCCTCTGACATATAGTGGATAACATTGTCCCATGAATTGCGGATATCGCTCCAGCCGGGAACATCAGGAGTAAAGAGGATAAGGCGCTTTGAGTTATAGTCCATGTATCCTGTATTATCCTTATCGCCCCACCATTTGGTGAGTTCATTGAAATCCTTGGCCATTCTTGTGGGATAGTTTTCCATTTCTTTTCCGAAGCCCAGCTCATGTGTGGAAGCATCCGACCATACAACTATCAGCTGACGTCTTTTAAGTCCCTCGGTGTTCCATTTGGAACGGATAGCGAAAGCAAGGGCTTCAAGGCCGTCCTCAGGCTCATCTCCGCCGCCGAAAGCAGAAATTGAATTGACTGTATCCTGAAAAGCTTCTGTCTCTTCCGGCAGGTTGAAGAAATCGGTCCTGAGCATAGCATCAGCGCCGTCCGCTACATAGTCACGGTAAGCGATCACCTTTATGCGGAAATCCTGGATAGTCTTTCCTTTTTTGCTCATAACAGCCTGTATGTCAGTGTGGAAATTGATAGCGTTTTTCTTTACGATATCTATGAGGTCCGACATACTTCCTGTGGAATCGATAACAAAGACGATATCCACATTATATTTCATTTTATAATTGGATGACATTATAAAACTTCCTTTCTATATGCGGGCGTGGTGCTGAAGACAGGCTTTATTCTGCCTTTGCAGTAGTAGTTGCAGCCTCAGCATCTTTTTCCTCAGCCTTAGTTGCTTCTTCGGTCTTCTCCTCAGCAGCGTCAGCCTTCTTTACAGAAGCCTTTGAGATAATGATGCTCTGCTTGTCGAGCTTATCGCCCTCAGCAGGAGTAACCTTGAATACTATCTTCTTTACGCCTGTGACATCGATATCTAAAGACTTGTAGTAATCATCAGCCTTGAATGTGATCGTTTCATCGACCTTGTCATCGCAGATCACCTCAAGCTTAGCGGAAGCATCCTTGTTGAAGCCGAGAGCAGGAGCAGCTACTGCTGAGAACAGTGTATATTTACCGTCAAGATTGAATTCAGCAGTATATTCCTTGTCTGTTCCGTCTGATGAGTAGATAGTGTTCTCCTTCGGGAAGTCATGACCGTCTGTATCGTTCATATCCTTGTCAGCCTTCTTGAAGCCTGAACCTGTGAAGTCAAGCTCTGCGAATGTAGCCGGCTTTGCACCGCCCAGCTCTTCGAGGTAGGCGAGTATCTTCTCGTTGTCCGGTATCTTTTCAAGGGCATTGTTGAGTATCTCTTCAGCATACTCATAATCCTTATATTCCTCAGCCCATTCCTTAGCCTTTTCGATCCTGTCATCAGCATAGATCTCTGCATACTTATCATAGAGATCCTTTACATCCTTGTCATTCGGGTAATCCTCAAGGAGATCGTTTATGCTGTCAAGAGCGTATCCTGCATCATCCCATGTAGCATAATCGTCCTCGATATCCTTGATGAGGGCATCCTTCTGGGAAGCCTTGATCTCCTTTATCTTATCCTCGATCTTCTGCTTGTCCTTGACCTTGTCCTTAGCGCTCTCAAGCTTGTCAAGAGCTGAATCGTACCAGCCGCTTGCTATGTAGTCATCAACATCCTTGAAGAGCTGTTCCTCATACTTGTCATCACATTCAGCCAGCTTCTTCTGAGCTTCCTCATAGTGAGGAGTGCCCTCAGCAACCTTTTCGTAGTACTCCTTAGCGTCTGAATAATAGCCGCTGCTGAAATAGTATTCACCGTTTTCAAAGTTGGAGTTTGACTCTTCGATATCATCGATCTGTTTCTTGAGTTCCTTTATATAGGTTCTGCCCTCTTCGCCGGCGAGGTTGCCAAGTATCTTGAGCTTGGAGATAGTCTCGCTGGAAGTTGCTTCACCCTTCTTATAAGCTTCCATTACAATGTCAGCCTGTTCCTTGATCTCATCAGTATAATCGTCACGGTCAACGTCGTGCTCCTTCATGTAATCAGCAGCTTCCTGATACTCACCGTTTGTGAGATACTTCTTGAATCTGTCAGTCTTCTCCTTCTTTCCACAAGCTGAAACAGACATGAGAGCTGCCAGCAGAAGTGCTGTGATCACCTTTTTATTTTTCATAACTCATAAACCTCCTGAACAATTTTTGACCAGAAAACTGCTTTTTTCGCAATATTTGGTCAATCGAATAAACGTTAAAAAGATATTCTTATGTAAAATTATATCACAATTAATCTGCCCTGTCAATTACGGCTCGGAAAACAAGGCTTAAAGAAGAGGAAATACGTCAAAACGCACAATCAGGAGAAAAGTTTATTGTATGATATGACAAAGGATAGTGAAGTATATATCATATTTATTATAACTTAGTTCCCGATATGATGCGAAATACCTTTTCGGATGACAAAAAGAGATTATTCTTGACATATTCTATGTGGGATGCTATACTGAAATTGCAGTAATTGAAACGAGGTGCTTTTATGAAAAGAACTGATTATATAAGCTGGGATGAGTACTTCATGGGCATTGCCATGCTTTCTGCCCAGCGCAGCAAGGACAGCTCCACACAGGTCGGCGCCTGCATAGTAAACGGTGAGAACAAGATCGTTTCAGTAGGGTATAACGGTATGCCGACAGGCTGCCTTGACGATGAGATGCCATGGGAGCGTGAGGGAGAGACCTCACTCGATACAAAATACCCATTTGTATGCCATGCGGAGCTGAATGCGATCCTCAACAGCAATATAGGAAATCTTTCCGGCTGTACGGTATATGTGACTCTTTTCCCCTGCAATGAATGTGCGAAGGCGATAATCCAGTCCGGAATAAAGCGTGTGGTATACTATGATAATAAGTATGCAGATACCGAGAGCGTCAGGGCCTCATGTCTGCTTTTTGAGAAATGCGGAGTAGATTTTGACAGGTATGAGCCATCCGGCAAGGATATTATACTGTCACTCTGACAAGCAGAAGAAGGGGGAGACTGTATGGCTTCGGGAAAAGAGTATCTGGATTTTGTGCTGGAACAGTTATCAGGCCTTGATGATATATCCTACAGAGCAATGATGGGGGAGTACATCATTTATTATCAGGGACGGATCGTCGGCGGAATATATGATGACCGTTTCCTTGTCAAGCCTACAAGGTCGGCAAGGGAAATGATGCCGGCTGCAGCATATGAGCTGCCCTATGAAGGTGCAAAGGAAATGCTGCTGGTGGAGGATATAGATAACAGGGGATTCCTTGAAAGCCTGCTTACAGCAATGTTGGATGAGCTTCCGGAACCGAAAAAAAAGAAATGATACAATAAGAGCTCTGAGGCAGTTCACAAGGACTTTCTCAGAGCTTTAGCTGTTTACCGGACTATATAGAAGATAATCCAAATTATACAAAATGTTTATAAACGGAAAATGATAAATAAATTTCATTTTATCCACCGTTTCTGCAAATTATGGGTTGAAAGATTTTTCGTTGTTTGTTATCATATTAATGACAAAGGACGTGATGAATGTTATGTCCATTGTCTTTAAAGCTTTGCTCAGCTTTAAAAAATCATCTTCACCTATAGGTGCCGTGTGGGATCCCCCCTCTTCCGGCACCATTTTTTTATCTATTTTTCGGTGAAAAAGTGTCCGCTGAACAGATTGAGCATGAGGCATGAAAGAGTTTCTTCGTTAAGTGAAGAGCCGGTCTGTATGTAGTCACGGGCAATGCTGTTCATGCCGCTGGCTATGAAGTCGATAAGGAAAATACGATAATCACCGGATACGTCCTCAATAAAGCTGCTGCAATCCATAAGAGTTCGGTACTGTGTATCGTAGAGGCAATGCATCATGTCGTTCTTTACAAGAAGACCGATTATGTGCTTTTTTTCGATAATATACCTGCTGTATTCACGGCAGAAATCCCTGAAAGCATTTGCACGGCTTTCATTGTCACTGCCCTCCGGGGTGTACTGGCAGTTGTTCTGAAGCTCATATGTTATGACGTTTTCTTTTGATCCGAAAAGGGTATAGAAGGTCTGCCGTGAGATCTGTGCTTCCCGGCAAAGATCACTTATGCTTATATCCTGAAAGCTCTTTTCTTCAAGAAGCCTGAGCATGGCTTCGGATATCATTTTCTGTGAGAGAAGTGCGGAGCGGTTGCTGCCTTTATACATTGACAAATCACCTCTGTATGTATAAGTTTTGTGAAGTCCCTTGACAAATGTCAAGGGTGATGTTATTATTATATCATGGGCGTGGACAAGTGTCAAGGATATGATCTCAGCTTGCCTGACGTCCGCTGATATTCCATTTCAGGAGGTTTAATTATGGCAGTTACAAAGGATACAAGAATAGGTGAGCTTCTTGCTCTTGATACAGATGTTTCTCCTATCCTTCTCAGCATAGGTATGCATTGTCTTGGATGTCCTGCATCACAGATGGAGACTATTGAAGAGGCAGCCGCTGTTCACGGTGTAGATGTGGATGAGCTGGTAAAAGCTCTTAATGATAAGATCTCAGGCTGAGATAAGAAAAAAGCTCCTCGTTGAGGAGCTTTTGCATTTATAATGTCTTTTGGAAAAGGAGCTTTTATGAATATACTTATAATTGGCGGTACAAGGTATTTTGGCATACCAATGACAGAGAAACTTATCGATAGCGGACATGATGTAACTATCGCAACAAGAGGACTAACTGCCGACAGATACGGAGACAAGGTGTCAAGGATAGTGTTCGATCATTCTGATGAGAGGAGTATCCGTGCTGCTGCTGGCGGCCGGAGATATGACATCATCATTGACAAGATAGCCTATTCTTCAAATGATGTAAAACGTATCCTTGATAATGTGAGCTGCGGAAAGTACATACTCATGTCGAGCTCAGCGGTATATGATAACATCCGCAGGAATACTCCTGAGGAGGCTTTTGATCCTACAGCACACTCCCTTGAATGGTGTGAGCGGCAGGATCATGATTATGGTGAGGTCAAACGTCAGGCTGAATGTGCGCTTGTCCGGAATTATCCAGAGCAGGATTTTATAGCTGTAAGATATCCTGTAGTTATCGGTGAAAATGACTATACAGGAAGGCTGCGCTTTTATGTGGAAAAGATACTTTCCGGCGGCAGTATGTACATTGATGATATGGATTCAAGGATAAGCTTCATATATGAGAAGGAAGCAGGCGAATTTCTTGCATATATAGCAGAGTCATCTTTTTCCGGAGCAGTAAATGCCTGTTCGGAAGGAGATATCTCAGTTGCTGAGATAATCGCCTATATTGAGGAGAGAACAGGCCGAAAAGCCGTATTGTCTGAAGCAGGTGAGCCTGCACCATATAACGGCTATCCGAAGCAGGCAACGCTTGATACCTCAAGAGCACGCAGCAGCGGATTTATGTTCTCAGATGTGAGAGAATATTTCCGCAGGACTATAGATCACTATATTGAAGAATTGAAATAAAACTAAATGCAAAAGAGCCCTCTGCCACGCAGTGACAGAGGGCTTCATTATATGTCAGCGGTAGACTTTCCCCGGATAACTGACATATGCTTTATGCATGATTAACACTTAAGAGGAGTTTTTTACAGTTCATAATCTTTATCAGTTGGAATAAGTTGTACTTGCTGCGATGGTTGCTGCAACTATTGCAGCGCACATTGCAGCCTCCTGAGCAGCGATGAGTACGAGTGCAGAAGCAGAGGCTGCGATATTTGTATTATCTGCTGGCTGATAAAGATCAGCCGTGATCATTGCAGCGTGCATGAGCCTTTTTCTTTTATCAAGTCCGAACACACCTGTGTATCCCTTCTGACCTGAAAGGATATCGTCTGCCTCGCAGATAGTGCCGCAAAGCTCCTGAACATTGTTTGAAAGCAGGGAAACAGAGGCAAGAGTTGAGAGCTCATAGCTTTTGCCATATTTTTTTCCGGCCTGTCTGAGCTGATCGAACAGCGATGTGAAACGCTCTGTTTTTGTCACGGCACTCTCATCTGAAAGCGCAAATACCTGTGATACGGTCTGCAATGCGTTTTTATCGGAGAAGCTCTTTTTCAATATCGCAAAGCACTCTTCGGCATCTTCAAGAAGGTCTGTATCTGTTTTTTCTGACATCGCCATAAGACCTGCCATAACGCAGTCCTCAGATGAGGTGAGCCACGGATGATCCTTTTTCATAAGCTTGAATATAGCCTTTCCACGTACAGCAGCATTCTCTGTCTCATCCTCAGGAAGCATATCTGCAAATATCAAGGAGAGAAGGGCGGTATAATCATTTTTCCCGAAATAGCCGGTGAGCATCTTATATGTCCGGTTCACATAGCTGAGTTTTTCTTCTGGATCATCTGAAGCCGAGAGCTTTGCCGCAAGAACGGATTTCACATTTCCTCTGAACGGAGAAAATACTCCCTCATTCTTCTTTATGAGCTTTTTGCACATTTCCAGCTTTGCCGTATCAGCCATAAGTCCGTTTGCCGAAAAGATATTTGCGCTCACAGGGATTATATATGAGCTGTCGGAGCTGAATACCTTTTTTACCGTGTCTCTGTTCTGGATAAAAGTGCTGCAAAGTGTTCTGATATCGGTGTTCATAGAATTACCTCCATAATTTAAAGTTGTAGTAAAAACGGCTGCCAGGATATCCGGCAGCCGCCTTTGTTATTCGTCTGTATCCTCAGTGTAGTTGATATCAAAGTCTGAAGGTATGCTGTAATCATCATATGACTCTGTTGCTTCAGGTACCGGAGCAGCCACAGGAGCAGCAGGTGCAGTCATTGGTGCAGCAGCTGCCGGAGCAGCCATCTTGCCGCCAAGGAAACCTGCAAGGAGTGATCTGATGTCCACGCCTGTAGCGGCTGTAAGACCGTCAGTGATCTTTGTGGTAGAATTGATGATATCGCCTACCAGCTTGCTGGAATTGCCTTCGCCGTACATTGTGATCTTGTCAACATTGGCAAGAGGTGTAGCAGCGTTCTTTACTACTTCAGGCAGAGCCTTGAAGTACATTTCGAGTACAGCAGCTTCGCCGTACTTCTTCATAGCCTCAGCCTTGGCATTGATACCTTCAGCTTCAGCAAGTCCCTTTGCACGGATAGCATCGGCTTCTGCCTGACCTACGGCTGCGATACCTTCGGCCTCCTGCATACGTGCAAACTTAGCTGCCTCAGCCTCAGCCTTCTGAGCCTCAGCCTCCTGCTCACGCTGGAAACGGTCAGCCTCAGCTTCTTTCTTGAGCTGATAGAGCTTTGCGTCGGCTTCCTGCTGAGCCTTATAGCGGTCAGCCTCAGCCTTTTTCTTGATCTGAGCTTCGAGAGCCTTTTCAGTTACCTCTGCTTCACGAGCCTTGAGCTCAACGTCCTTTTCGGAAGCGGCAATGTTTGCGTTAGCCTTTGATACCTCAATAGTCTTACGCTGCTCTTCCTTCTGGATCTCGTAAGCTGCATCTGCGATAGCAAGCTGTGTATCAGCTTCCTTCTTCAGTTCGGCCTGACGGATAGCGAGCTCATTGTTCTTCTGAGCGATCTCTGTCTCAGCAAGTACCTTAGCGTCATTAGCTTCTTTCTTGGCCTGAGCCTTTGCGATTTCGATCTCCTTTTCAGATTCAGCTCTTGCAATAGCTGCCTTCTTCTGGATCTTTGTGGTATTGTCGATACCGAGGTTCTCGATAAGGTTCTGGTCATCAGTAAAGTTCTGAACATTGAATGATACTATCTCAAGTCCCATTCTGTTAAGGTCGGGAGCTGCATTTTCCTGTACCTTCTCAGCGAAAGCCTTACGGTCGTTTACCATAGCCTCAAGTGACATCTGGCCAACGATCTCACGCATATTACCTTCAAGTACCTCTCTTGCGACCTTGGCAACATAAGCTGTCTCTTTGTTCAGGAAGTTTTCTGCGCCAAGCTTGATAAGAACAGGATCGCTGCTGACTTTAACGTTTACGTTAGCGTCAACATTGATATTGATGTAATCTGCGGTAGGAACAGCACTTGAAGTCTTTACGTCAACGGCGATGAGCTGTAATTTCAGCTTATCCACACGCTCGAAGAAAGGTATGCGTATGCTGGCTTTACCTATGATTATTTTACGTCTGAGACCGGATATTATGTAGGCTGTATCCGGCGGAGCCTTGATGTAGCCCATTGCAATTATCAGTATAAGAAGAATTGCAGCGGCGCCGATGAGAATCATTGTTGGTAATGGTAATGGCATATTAATTCCTCCTCCAACCATATCATGTAGTTTTCCGTTCTATCTGAACGGTATGACATGATTATACACTATTCCCTCTTTTTTGTCAATATCCCCCACAATTTTACACTCAGTATATATATCCGTTGTTATTTATGCAAAATAACCATATGTGATATCAAAAATAATCGGTTCAGATGAACCTTTTATATAGTTTTTAGAACGCAAAGTGCTTTGAAAATGTCGTTTTTATCCTCTCCGGCAAATTATTACAGTTTGATTACAGTTTTCAGATATGCTTGACATACATATTTATTACGAATATAATTATCCCATATTATTTGAAAGGACGGTGAACACCATGACCAACTATAATTTTATAAGCGAAAAAAATACAAATATTTATACAATCCATGAGCATGGAGTTCGCCTGCAAAGCTTTGTCATGCGCTGATCTTTCTGCATTTATAAGCTGGTATATGTGCGCTCCTGCTTTGGCAGGGGCGCTTTTTTATTTGCAGGCGGGAAAGGAAAATATGATCATTTTAAACGGAAAATACAATTCAGCCAAAATATACACAGACTTCATTGAGGATGCTGCTGCCTCACAGATAATCTCTCTGTGTGACCAGCCTATGACAGAAAACTCTGTGATACGCATAATGCCAGATGTTCACGCAGGCGCAGGATGTACTATCGGTACAACGATGACCATAAAGGACAAGGTGGTCCCGAACATCGTGGGAGTTGACATAGGCTGCGGAATGGAAGTTGCTAAGCTGAAAGAAAAACACATTGAATTGCAGAAGCTGGATAAATTTATCTGCAATAACATTCCCTCCGGCTTCTCCGTAAGGAACAAGCCCCACAGATATGCAGAACAGTTCTCCTTTGAGGAACTGTACTGTATAGAGCATATAAACGTTCTGCGTGCAGAACTGAGTATAGGTACTCTCGGCGGCGGAAATCATTTCATAGAGGTGGACAAAAGCCAGGACGGTGCGCTATATCTGGTAATACATTCCGGTTCAAGGCATCTTGGTGTTGAAACAGCAAAATACTATCAGGAGGAAGCATATCGTAGGCTGAACAAGTCCTCTTCAAAGGAAGTGAACGAGCTTATCGAGAGGCTTAAGGCTGAGGGCAGGAGCAAAAATATTCAGTCCGAGCTGAAAAAACTCACAAACACGAAAACTACCTCTGTCCCGAAGCACCTTGCTTACTGCGAGGGAAAGCTCTTTGACGAGTATATCCACGATATGAAGCTCGTCCAGCATTTTGCTTCACTGAACCGTCAGGCAATGATGATCGACATCATCAAGGGAATGGGGCTTCATGTAACAGAGCAGTTCTCCACAATACACAATTATATCGATACAGATAAAATGATACTCCGCAAGGGCGCTGTATCCGCAGAGGGCGGCGAAAAACTGCTCATACCGATAAACATGAGGGACGGCAGTCTGCTTTGTACAGGCAGGGGCAATACTGACTGGAACTGCTCTGCTCCTCATGGCGCAGGAAGGCTGATGTCACGCTCCGAAGCTAAACAGAGCTTCACTGTGTCTGAATTCAAAAAGCAGATGAATGGCATATATACGTCTACAGTGAGCGCCGCAACACTTGACGAGTGTCCGATGGCATACAAGTCTATGGATGATATAATCGGCAATATCGGCGATACTGTAGAGATAAACGAGATCATAAGGCCTGTATACAATTTCAAGGCCGGAGAGGAAGGCTGATCATGAGCGATTTTGTTCCATATGATAAAATGAGCAAGAAGGAAAAGAAAAAGATCGATAGTGCAAAGCGCCGGGACTGGAACGGGCTCGATCCTGTTACCAGAGTAGCTGACACCAGTAAGAAAAAGTACCGCAGAAAGCCTAAGCATCCGGAGGATATGGATTACTGACGAGTGCGGCGGCGGATAGCAGAAGTGTAAATATCCGGTGTGGAAAAATAAATGGGATCTCTTACGCAGGAGATCCCATTTCTGATGTAATAACTATTTGAGTATGGAGCTGTTTCAGCTCTGGTACTTAGGCTCACAGGTAAGGTTTATACCCAGCCTCTTGAATATCCTCTCGTCAACAGGGGAGAGGATAACTGTTGAATGTACCTCGCAACCACGGAGCTTTTCGATCTGCTCCATAGCCTTCTTGGCATTTTCATCAGTATTTGCACAGATAGAAAGTGCAAGCAGAGTTTCATCTGTATGTATTCTCGGGTTATTGTTGCCCAGGTGCTTGACCTTTAGATTCTGTATCGGCTCGATAACATGAGGAGACATCAGCAGAACATCATCCGGGATACCGCCGAAGTATTTAAGAGCATTGAGCAGGAGAGCGGATACTGCACCGAGAAGATTGGAGGTGCGGCCGGTAAGGATAGTTCCGTCCGGAAGCTCCATTGCAGCAGCAGGAGCGCCTGTCTCTTTTTCTCTTTCAAGAGCTGCGGCAACTACCTTTCTGTCATCAACAGTAACATTAGCCTGTTTCATAAGGAGTTCAAGCTTCATCAGCTCGTCCTCAGATATCTGTCCCTTTCTGTAATCGCACATACCAATGTAGTATCTGCGGATGATCTCATCCTTTGCAGCCTTGCTTACGATCTCGTCGTCAACTATGCAGTTTCCGGCCATATTAACGCCCATATCAGTTGGAGACTTATACGGTGATTCGCCGAGGATCTTCTCGAACATAGCGTTGAGTACGGGGAATATCTCCACATCACGGTTGTAGTTTACAGTGGTCTTTCCGTAAGCTTCAAGGTGGAACGGATCAATCATATTTACGTCGTTGAGGTCGGCAGTTGCTGCCTCATAGGCGATATTTACAGGGTGACGGAGCGGCAGATTCCATATTGGGAAGGTCTCGAATTTTGCGTATCCTGCGTCAACGCCTCTTTCGTGCTCATGGTAGAGCTGTGAAAGGCAGGTAGCCATTTTTCCGCTTCCGGGACCGGGAGCAGTTACGACTACAAGGCGGCGGGAAGTCTCGATATAATCGTTCTTGCCATAGCCTTCCTCGCTTATGATCTGATTTATATTTGAAGGATAGCCTTTAATGCTGTAGTGGTGGTACACTTTTACTCCGAGGGATTCAAGTCTGTTCTGGAATGCAGCAACAGCCGGTGAATCCTCATAGCGGGTAAGAACAACGCTGCTTACATAAAGACCGATCTTTGTGAAGACATTGAACAGACGGATAACGTCTACATCATAGGTTATGCCAAGGTCGCCTCTGACCTTGTTCTTTTCGATGTCTCCGGCATTGATGACAATAACTATCTCAGCCTCGTCCTTGAGCTGAAGGAGCATCTGGAGCTTACTGTCAGGCTTGAAGCCGGGGAGAACTCTTGATGCATGATAATCGTCGAAGAGCTTGCCGCCGAATTCGAGGTAGAGCTTGTCTCCGAACTGAGCTATGCGCTGCCTGATATGCTCTGACTGCATTTTAAGATATTTTTCGTTGTCGAAACCGATCTTGCTTTCCATAATCATAAGTGTGTACCTCCTAACAAATCACTAACTATTATATAACATATTTCGTCAAAATGCAAGCACTTTTTGCTGTTGCCATAACAAAAATTTATAGTCTCCGGACACAAAAATTGTGTAACGAAATAAAATATGCTTGATTTCAGGCGGAAAATGTATTATAATAAAAGTATCATTATATTTAAGGGATGAGAGTATGAAAAATATATTTCTCAAAGCCGCAGCAATAAGCTGCGTATTTATGCTCTCTGCCTGCGGAAATAAAAAATCGGAAGAAGTGACTCCTCCTGACGGCAAGCTTGATCCTTGTGAGCTGAGATTCTCCTGGTGGGGGGGAGATGACCGGCATGAGGCAACACTTAATGCCATTAAGCTCTGGGAAGAGAGACATCCGGAAATAACCATCATCCCGGAATACGGCGGATGGGACGGCTGGACGGAGAAGGTGACGTCCCAGCTCAGCGGAGGAACTGAACCCGATATCATGCAGATCAATTATGACTGGCTCATAACCATGTCGCCTGACGGAAACGGCTTTTATGATCTGGATAAGCTTTCCTCTGATCTCGATCTTTCAGGATTCAGTGAGGATGTTCTTTCATTTGGAAAAGTCAGCGGTACTCTCAATGCTGTTACGGTATCAGTTACAGGAAGAGGACTTTTCTATAACTCCGGGGTGTATAACAGTATAGGCGCTGAATATCCCTCTACATGGGATGAACTCTTTGTGCTCGGAGACAGATTCAGTGAGAAGGACGCATATCCTCTTGACCTCGATATCCAGTCCGGCGGAACGGCATGGTATCTTGCTGTAGTCTACGTTCAGCAGATGACAGGCAGACAGTTCGTCACCATGGACGGTAAGCTCGGATTTACCGTAGAAGACATAAAGGCTGCTCTTGATTTCTACAAACAGACTGAGGACAGGCACGTTATCCGGACTATACGCACACGTACTGACGAGGACGGCAATGCTGCGCTATATCAGTCTCCGGAGTTTATATCCGGGAAGATAGCAGGAGTTCTTGAATGGGGGAGCTCAGTGGGCAAATATGAGTCCGTACTCTCTGACGGAGCTCTTGAAGCAGGACCGTTTTTAAGCAGCAGCAATGGCGATTCCGGTGGATGGATGATAAAGCCCTCAATGCTCTATGCCATATCAAGGAATACTGAACATCCTGACGAGGCAGCTGCATTTATGGATTTCCTTCTCAATGACAAGGAATGTGCGAAGGTGCTCGGCACTACAAGAGGTATACCTGCATCTTCCTATGCGGAGGAAAGCCTGGAGGAAAGCGGTCTGCTCAGCGGTCTTGCACAGGAAAATGATGAGATGCTGGAACAATTGGATACAATGACGATAAGTCCGTATATGGAGCTCTCACGTATGAAGGAGTTCTATAATGCAGCTATAGAAAAAGTATCCTACGGAATATCAGACACAGATTCTGCGGCTCAGGAAATGTATGATTCTATCACACAGTACCTGGAGAAGATAAGAAAATGAATAAAAAAACCTACAGGAATCCAGTAGGAGTGAGCAGGTTTACGGGATTGCTGCTGATATCGCCGTTCATCATCGGCACAGCAGTTTTCCTTGTGTACCCTTTTGTATGCTCCTTTCTGCTTGGAATGACCAACTACGACGGCATACGTCCGCCGCAGTTCACAGGAATGGATAATTACAGGAATATGCTCCGTGATGAGAACTTCTGCAAGGCTCTCGGAGTGACTGTGAAGTATGCCGCCATTCTTGTGCCTCTCAAATTGCTGGTATCTCTCATTACAGCATTGCTGCTGAATATGGAGATAAGGGGCATCGGAATATACCGCACAGCCTTCTACATCCCGTCGATACTCGGTTCAAATCTTGCGGTAGTGATAATGTGGCAGTATCTGTTTACATCAAAGGGACTGGTGAATCAGCTCCTCAGTCTTGTCGGAGCGACTCCGGTAAGCTGGTACGGTGATCCGGATAAGGCTTTGTTTATGATAGTGCTGCTGCGCCTATGGGAGTTCGGTTCAACGATGATAATATTTCTGACAGCGATCAGAAGCCTGCCGAGGGAGTACTATGAGGCAGCAAAGGTGGATGGCTGCGGACATATCAGAGCTTTTTTCTCGATAACTCTCCCACAGCTCAAAAGCGTTATCTTTGTGAATCTGGTATTGCAGACTATCGCTGCCTTTCAGGAATTTAATGCGCCTTATATGATAACAGGCGGCGGACCGCTGAAAAGCACCTACACTATCGGTATGCTAATATACGACGAGATGTTCAGATATAATGAACAGGGCTATGCAAATGCTGTATCGTGGGTGCTGTTCATGCTAATATCAGGAGCAGTGGCAGTTATGTATGCGATAGCAGCTTTGATGAGGAGGGATGAGGAATGAAAAAGCTTCCGGTATACCTTCTTCTGACAGCAGTCGGCATAGTCATGCTCTATCCGCTGCTGTGGCTAATAGGAGCGTCCTTCAAGAGCAATGATGAGATATTCTCATCAGTGTGGTTCATGCCTTCTTCCTTTGATACGGACATATACAAGAATGCTTGGAAGACTGTTACGCCGTACACCATGGGACATTATTTCCTGAACACATTTATGATAATCATACCTAAGATATTTTTCTCTGTGATATCGTCCGTATTGGTGGCATACGGCTTTGCAAGATTTGACTTTCCTTTCAGGAGATTCTTCTTCGCCCTCCTTCTCGGAGGTATGCTCATGCCTTCTTTAGTAACGGTAATGCCCATGTTCATGCTCTGGAGAGAGCTGGGCTTCCTTGACACGTATATACCTCTCACTGTACCATATCTCTTTGCGTCTGAGGGAATGTTCGTATTCATTCTCGTACAGTTCTTCAAGGGTGTCCCGAAGGAATTTGACGAGGCTGCAAGGATAGACGGCTGCGGTTCGTTGAAAACATTGTTTTTTGTTCTTGTGCCGTGTATCAAACCGGCAATAGTATCGATCGCAGTATTTACATTCCTCTGGACGATGAATGACTTCCTGACACCGCTGATAATGATACAGTCAGTGGAAAAATATCCGCTCTCTCTTGCGTTGAGACTGTCCGTTGACAGCACCGGGCAGAACTATGAGCAGAACAAGCTTATTGCATTGTCTGTCATAGGACTTATACCTTCCGTTGCAGTATTTGCGGCAGCCCAGAAAAAATTTGTAAGCGGAATAACCGCAGGGGGGCTGACAGGATGAGTAATAAGATACAGCCCAAAGAGACTGCAAGAAAATATGTCAGAAAGCTGATCCTGCCGTCAGATCCGCTGGCTCCTATGTGGAATGCGGAGAGCGTTATCTTCCATAAGAAGCCGAAATGGAATTATATCGACAATTGCGTGATAACAGCATTGCTTATGATGTATGACAAGACCGGAGAAAAACAGCTTCTTGATTATGCGGAAAGGTTCATCGGAACATATGTGAACGAGAACGGGGATATACCGACGCTTTCCTTCAGTGATCACAACCTCGACAATATAAACGGCGGAAAAAATCTGCTGAAGTTATACAAGCTGACCGGAAAACGGATGTATCTTTCAGCCGCCGATAAGCTGGTCAGCGGACAGCTTTCGCAGCAGCCAAGACTGAACTGCGGAAATTTCTGGCATAAGGCCATTTATCCCGATCAGATATGGATAGACGGGGCGTATATGGTGCTGCCGTTTATGGCGGACTACAGCCTGATCTCAGAAAACAGGGGTATGCTTGATGATGTACGTATGCAGCTTAGGAACATACAGCAGCTCATGTGTGACTCGATAACCGGGCTCTATCATCATGGCTATGACGAGACCAGAAAAATGGACTGGGCTGATAAGATCACCGGTCTTTCAAGGGAATTCTGGCTGCGTTCTATGGGTTGGCTCTGTGCAGGACTTGCCGACCTTTCGGAGATATGTCCGAACGAGAAATTGTTCAGTGCTATGCTTGCGGATCTTCTTGAAGCCCTGAGAAATACTGCCCTTGATGACGGTATGCTTTTGCAGCTGCCGGTCAGACCTGAGCTTGCCGGAAATTATCCCGAGACCAGCGGAACACTGCTCTTTGCATATTCTGCCATGAAGTCGCACCGGCTTGGGATTTGCGGAGAGGATATGTACAATGCCGGAAAAAAAGCCCTTGAAACGGTATGCGAGAAGTATATTACCGAAAATGAAAAGGGCGTGCCGATGCTGAAAAATATCTGCCTTATGGCAGGCCTCGGTGCAGGGAGAGACGGTTCAGCAGAATACTATCTCTCTGAAAAGATCGTTGAGAATGATGCCAAAGGTATTGCGCCGTTTCTTATGGCGTGTACAGAATTATGATGCAAATTAAGCTGCCGGAAACATCCGGCGGCTTTGTTGTATATATACATTTTATATTCCAAATCAACAATGTAGCTTGTTGTATGTGCGGAGAAGTGTGCGGATAATACTATTTGTAATTGACTTTTCTTCTAAAATATGGTAGTATTTATATGTTAAATACTATGTATTTTTACTTATAGGGGATAATTGGGCTATATGCTTTTAAAGGAGTTTTACCAATGAACAGATTTCTGAAAAAAACTGCTGCCTTTTTTTCAGCGGCAGCTCTTCTTGCTATAAGTCACACAATTCCGGTCTGCGCCTATGCTACCGACGCACTCTGGCCTACGGAAAGCCAGTACCACAACATCACCACTAATTTTGAACCCGCACGTAATATCAGCGACAGCTCACAATACCACAACGCTATCGATATAGAGGCAAACGGCGGCTCGAATATATATGCTGTCTATCCCGGTACAGTCGTATCTGCTGACTGGAAGGACGCTTACGGATATATCATCATAATTCGCCATGCAGATCTTGGTATATACACTTTCTACGCACACTGTTCACAGGTCAAGGTATCTGCCGGACAGTCAGTTGCTCAGGGAGATGTTATAGGTCTTGTAGGAGCTACAGGCTACGCTACGGGAAATCACCTCCATTACGGTATCTGTGACAATTTGCAGTCAGGCTGGCCAACTTGTACTTACTATGATCCGCTGACCTATTTCACATATACGGATGATCCTTCCGGCATCTCGGATCCCGGCAGTAAGTTCCCAGCCGGTTTCACTGATGCTCTTGCCGGAGTATATACTACCAAGGGCATAGAGACTTACCTCAATATAAGAAGCGGCAACGGCACCAATTATGCTGTTATAGGAAAGATCAATCCCGGCGATACAGTAACTGTGACCATGTCCGACGGAAAGTGGGCATATGTTACAGCAAACGGCGTCACAGGCTACTGCTCTATGGATTACCTCCAGAAAAAAAGCGAGATCGAAGCTAAAATGACTATAACAGGCCAGACCTATCCTGAAGGAGCTCTCAATCCGGGCGCCGCATTTTCATTGAAGGGAAAGATAACTTCAGCCTATCCTATCACCAAAGTTTACGGCGGAGTTTACAACAGCGACGGTAAGCCTACAGCTCAGTATACTGAGGTTGCCGTAAACGCCGCTACTTATGACCTGAACACATATTTTGACAAGCAGATAAAGTTTGGCAGCCTTGCAAATGGAGTCTACATATATAAGGTCACCGCAGAGGATTCAAAGGGTAACACCTATGAGCTGGTATGTTCTGAATTCTCAATAGGCGCTCCGCCGGAGAAGGTGATCGCTGGAGATGCTAATGCGGACGGCAAGGTGAATATTGCCGATGTAATAACACTTCAGAAATTTATGACCGGCGATCAGAGCTATTCCTCAAAGCAGTATGAGGCTTCTGATCTTGACGGCGACGGTATCGTCAACGCCTTTGATCTTACTTTGATCCGTATGGATGTTCTCAGCACCCTTGAAAGCGGAAAAAAGTGATGAGCTGTTAGATATGCATTTAGTTGATGCGAAAGGGATACTTTCCGCAAAGAACGGAATGAA
>LVAK01000050.1 GCA_001604035.1 Clostridiales bacterium Firm_05 | reverse complement strand
AAGTCAAATGCATAGATCGTACCCTTTCCGCTCATCATCTCCGCCATCGTGAAGGTCTTTCCACCAGGGGCTGCACATATATCAAGCACAAGATCGTTTTCTGTGGGAGCAAGTGCCATGCAGCAGAACTGTGAAGCCAAGCCCTGAACATGGAAGAACCCTCGTTTAAACGCCTCAACAGACGCAACATCGCCGCCGTCAAGCACCTTGAAACAATCCGGCAGACCGTTGTCGAATCTTTCGATGCTTATCCTGCCAATAGCTTTCACAAGCTCATCTGCTGTACAGGCAAGCTGATTCATGCGAAGGTACACGCTTGGAACTTCCACTGAATGTGCAAGGAACGAAACTGCAAAATCTTTTCCGTAATCATTTGTGAGACTTTTAACAAGCTCCTCCGGACAGGAATACCTGACAGAGAGAGCAGCTGTATCATCCAATTCATCATCGCATACAGTCTTGCCCTGTCGGATAAAATTGCGAAGTACTGCATTTACCATTCCGGCAGCACTGGTTTTGCCGAACTTCTTTGCCAGTCCAACACTTTCATTAACAGCCGCATTGTCCGGAACTCCGTACATATACGCAATCTGATAAATTCCAGAACGCAATATATTTACAATCACAGCATCCATTTTAGCTATCGGACGACTTGAAAGCCTGCCTATAACATAGTCGAGGCTTATCCGCCTTTGGATAACTCCATAATAAACAGCTGAACAGAGCTTCTTCCCCCGGTCATCAAGACCGGAGGAATCAAGCCCTGCACTTAACTGGATATTTGAATAGCTGCCGCTCCCGAAGGTCTTCGTCAGGAGCTTTACAGCAATATATCGTGGATCCGCCATTATCTTCTTCTGGTTGAAAGGATAAGACGGAGAAGCTGCATAAGGGATACGATAAGGGCTGCAACATATGTGAATGCAGCTGCCTTCAGTACCTTCTTAGCGTGGGGAAGCTCGTCATAATCAAGTATCATGTCAGTTTCCATTGTCTTGAGAGCTCTGTTGCTTGCGTCAAGCTCAACCGGAAGTGTTACGAGCTGGAAGAGCACAACTGCTGCAAACATCGCAATACCGATATAAACCAGTGACGGCATACTCTGGAACACGATAATTCCCACGAGGAACACCCAGTACCACAGCATTGAGCAGACATTTGTGACCGGTACAATAGCTGTTCTGATCTTTATAGGAGTGTATTCCTCAGCGTGCTGGCAGGCATGGCCGCACTCGTGAGCTGCAACGCCGATAGCAGCAACTGACTGGCTGCCATATGTCGAGTCAGAGAGTCTTACGACGCCGTCCCTCGGATCATAGTGATCTGTGAGCTGACCGGAAATATGTTCAACTCTGATATTATAAAGACCATTGCTGTCCAGGATCTTTCTTGCAACATCCGCACCTGTAAGACCTCTTGCATTTCTGACTGTGGAGTATTTGTTGAATGTAGATTTAACATTGTACTGAGCCCATAACGGAAGAATGAGCATTGCTAAAAAAAATAAGAAATACATATATTATGTCCTCCCTTAACCAAGTATACAGCCCTTTTCGAGCTTTTTTCCTCTGAGGAAATCCTCAGTTTTCATACGTTTCTTGCCCTCCGGCTGAACTTCAAGGAACCTTACAAGCCCGCCGTCGCCGCATCTTACTGTAAATGTCTTCTCGTCTGTGATCTCGCCAGCCGCTCCATCCGGAGCAATTTTATCCAAGATCTCGGACTTGAACACCTTTATACGCTTTCCCTCAAGCATTGTAAAACCTGTCACACCTCTTATAGTGTCGTGGACTTTCTTTGCTGACTTAGAAAAATCAAGCGCACTCATATCCTTTGTTATCATAGGCGAGTAGCAGGAAAGTGAGTCGTCCTGTTTCTCCGGAGACAAGCTTCCGGCTTCAATACCGTTGATAGTCTCAAGCAGGACCTCTCCGCCAATTTCAGAAAGCCTTGTATAAAGCTCTTCATAGGTCTCATTTTCGCCTATATCCACTGATCTCTTCATCAGCATATCGCCTGTATCAAGTCCTTCACTCATCTGCATAGATGTAACGCCTGTTTCAGTCTCACCGTTGAGCAGTACCCAGTTTATCGGGGCAGCTCCCCTGTACTTAGGCAGAAGTGATGCGTGGATATTGACACAGCCATACTTCGGAAGCTCAAGAATCTCCTTAGGAAGGATCTGACCATAGGCAGTCACGACTATAAGCTCCGGAGCAATATCCTTCAATATCTTCATTGTTTCCTCAGCGTCATCCCCTTTCCTGAGGGAAAGCGGCTGGTATATGGTATAACCATATTCCTCTGCAGCAGCCTTTACAGGTGTCGGGATCATCTTGTATCCTCTGCCCTTTGGCTTATCCGGCTGAGTAAACACCGCTGCGACCTCGTGTCCGCTTCCGGCAAGAGCCCTCAGACACGGAACAGCAAAGTCCGGCGTTCCCATAAATACTATCTTCATTATATCATTCCTCCTCGGGAACGAAAAATTCCTCCACGATCTCAGTGAAAACATGGCCGTCAAGGTGATCGTTCTCATGGCAGGTACACTGAGCGCCAAGTCCGGTCAGATCCATCTCGAACCATTCCCCGTGGCGATCCTGAGCCTTGAGGTGACAGCTCATAGGTCTTGTAACATAACCCCATACATTCGGACAGGAAAGGCATCCCTCCTGAACACGCTGCTTACCCTCTTTTTTTGTGACCTCAGGATTGATACACTCAATGCTGCCCTCTTCAAGGTGCATAATGAATATACGTCTGCAAAGTCCTATCTGAGGAGCTGCAAGGCCAAGTCCCTGGGCTTTGTCCAGAGTCTCGTGCATATCGTCAAGAAGTACTGCAAGCTTTTCGTCAAATTTATCGACAGGCTTGCATACCTTGTGAAGTGATTCATCCTTATCAGTTAATATTTTTCTCAGTGCCATTGGCATCATATCCTTTCCGTCAGACTCCAACATCGCCGTTCATATCGGCGTAAAGAGTGACATTCTTCATATCTCTGAGCTGCTGACCGGTTCTGAGGATATCGCTGATAAATCCCCTGATCTCGGCAGTACTCTTGCATTTCATTATTATCCTGTAGCGGTATTTTCCGCTTAGCTTCCCGTAGGAACATCTTACCGGGCCAAGCACTCTTACCGGAGTTTTCGGCTGTAATTCCCTGAGCTTTTCGTTCATCAGCTCCAGCACCGCATCTGCGCCGGTCTTAACAGTGAGCTCGTCATTTGCTGCAAAGCAGAATATACACATCTCACACAGCGGTGGAAATATAAGTGCCCTGCGGATAGCGATCTCCTCACGGTAAAAACCGCTGTAGTCCTGACTTGCTGCAAGGTTCATGACGTAGTGCTCGGGAATGAATGTCTGAAGAACAGCTCTGCCCTTCTTATCACCACGTCCGCCTCTTCCCACCACCTGAGTGATGAGTGAAAAGGTGCGCTCATAGCTGCGGAAATCTCCGGCATACAGAGCCTTATCCACCGAAAGCACTCCCACAAGAGTAACGTTAGGAAAGTCCAGTCCCTTGCCTATCATCTGGGTGCCTATCATTATATCATACTCCCCGTTCCGGAAGGCATTGAAGCCCTTCTCATAGGAATATCTGGAAAAGGTCGTATCAGCATCCATACGCAGCACTCTTGCCGAGGGATACCTCACTGCCAGTTCATCCTCCAGCTTCTGTGTACCGAAGCCCATACTTTTCAGTCTCGACGAACCACAGGACGGACATTCCTTCACTACCTCCGAAACGTATCCGCAGTAGTGGCACATCATCTTGTCGTTTTTCTTGTGGTAGGTCAGCGGCACTGAACAATTCGGGCAGTACACCGGCTGATAGCAGTCACAGCAGCTTATTATAGTGTGGAAGCCACGCCTGTTGAGCAGGAGTATGGTCTGTTCGCCGTTTTTCAGATTCTGAGCGATCTCGTCACTAAGTCTGCGGCTGAATTCAGAGGCATTACCCTCCTCACGCTCAATGTTCATATCTATCATGCTTACTTCCGGCAGCGGAACATCGTGATATCTCTCCTTCATTTCAAGGAGCTTGTACACGCCCTTTTCTGCCAGATAATAGCTCTCCACAGACGGTGTGGCAGAGGCAAGGAGCAAAGCTCCGCCGTGATAGCTGCATCGTCTGCGGGCGATATCATGTGTCATATATCTCGGGGAGCTGTCCGACTTATAGGAGCGCTCTCCCTCCTCATCAAGTATGATAAGGCCTATATTATCAAGAGGAGCGAAGACAGCGCTTCTTGTACCGATAACGATGTCTGCGTCTCCACGTTTTATTCGTTTGTATTCATCAAGTCTTTGTCCGAGTGAAAGGCCGCTGTGAATAACAGCAACTCTCTCCCCGAAAAGCGACCTGAATCTTTTCAGTATCTGCGGAGTAAGTCCTATCTCAGGTATCAGCAGCATAGCCTGACGGCCAAGCTTTACTGTATCCCAGATAAGCTTCTCAAATACAGAAGTCTTTCCGCTTCCGGTAACTCCGTGAAGCAGGAATGCAGAATATTTTTTCTCAAAAAGACAGGCAAGAACTGCATCATGAGCCTTCTGCTGCTCATCGGAGAGCTTTACAGCCTCCGGATCAGCCTTTGCATCTGCGCCATCCTCAACACTGCGGAGAGTTTCCATGTCGTATTCCTCGGCAGCGCCGTTTGCCGAAAGACGTTTTATCACAGCAGCGGTAACTCCGCACATATATGCGGCCTCCTTAACAGCAGCAGCACCGTATTCCATAAGGAAATGCGCAGCTTTCTTCTGCTTAGGAGTGAGCTTAAAGCTTTCCGGCGAGCTGAGATAAGCCTCTGTAAGCCTGACCATCCTCACCGTCTGATCTCCCACCGTCTGGCGGAAGATATTGTCGGAGCAGAGGAAGCCTGCCTCACAAAGCTCGTCGATAAGACGGCGTCCGCTGCCTGAGATATGCTCATCTGCAAGCACATTCATCGCCTTTTCGTCCGGACATCCTGCCAGCTCTTCCATAAGCTCAGCTGCCTCCCGTGAGATCTCCTCCTTCGGAGCAGTCTCCGGGGCAAGTG
>LVAK01000255.1 GCA_001604035.1 Clostridiales bacterium Firm_05 | reverse complement strand
CTGCTTGAAGAATACCCTGAGATCAAGTTGAAGGAACAGGTAGGCGGTACCTGCTGGCTTTTCTCGGCTGCAAACTGTATGGAAACAAATTACGTCATGAAAAACGGATCATACATCACCATAGATCCGATGGAGCTGCTTGACCACATTTATCTCGACGAGAAAGAAGAAGGCTTTTTTGTCAAAGACGGCATTGATGTCAAAGAAGTAGGCGGCTGGCAGTGGATGGTGACAGAGACTCTGACAAATGGATTCGGAGACCTGACTATAGACAGCAGCGTGATACTTGATACAGACAACCAAATAAAGGAAAATCTTCATACCCGTGGTTCTGTATCCATAGGAATTAACGACACAGACGAAAAATACAAAGGCTTGCACGGTGGTTATTATACGATCAACTATTCAGAAGAGTTTTTTGACCACGACATAACAATCGTCGGTTATGACAACCATTTCCCCAAGGAGTACTTCAATATCCCTGCCGCTAAGGACGGAGCCTGGATAGCCTATAACAGCCAGTACCCATCGGGATATCAGTATCTCTCCTATTGCGCTCCGATCAAATCTGCCATAAGCCACTCGGTCACTGATGAGTATTCTGAAGTTATCGGCTACGACGCAGGAAACGAACAGGATCTGTTTATCAAAACAGGCGATTCCACCAAAGTCGCAAATGTATTTCCCAAGGCAGGAAAGCTTGCGGCTGTGGGCACATACAACGACTTTGACAAACAGGATATAAAGATAGAAGTTTACGACACCAGCTTCACAAACCTCCTGTATTCTCAGGATGCAGTTCTTGATTATCACGGCTATCATACCGTAATTCTGGATACGCCTGTTGATGTGAACGGCTGCGCTGTTGCGATAACCTATTCAAAGGGAGCTCCCGTCGAGGGCGAGACCATTGATACCGCTTTGGGCAGCTATAAGACGTCGATAGAAACAGATCAGTCATATGTGCATATCAGCTGTATTGACGACCAGATCGACGACTGGAAGGACTTGGCCTCCAGCGGCGTCAAGCAATTTCTGAATATTGATTTTGAGCCGGGGAATTGCTGCATAAAGGCTCTGTATAAATAATCATTGATATTTATCACTAATAATATGAAAGTAAGGTGAATGAATTGATAATAAAGCAGGATATACATGAATTATTAAAAAATGCCGGGATCAAACATGATGACAAGGTGACTATTCATTGTTCATTGCGCTCCATAGGCAAGATCGAAAATGGAGCGGATGGCCTTATCGATGCATTTTGCGAATACCTCAATAATGGGCTGTTTATTGTACCAACACATACGTGGGATAAGGTATGGAGAGAGTCACCATATTACGATGTCAGAACGACTGTACCGGATATCGGAACTCTTGCTGAGGTAGCTGCCTTCCGAAAAGATGGAGTGCGTTCTCTGCATCCGACACATTCTGTAGCAGTATTTGGCAATGGTGCAGCTGAATTCATCAGAGGAGAAGAAAAGTGTAGTTCTCCTGCACCTCTTGGAAGTTGTATCAGCAGACTTTACGAAGAGAATGGAAAGGTTCTTTTGATAGGTGTCGGACACGAGCGAAACACATATCTTCATTCGGTGGATGAACGTTTACAGATCCCGGACAGATTAAATCCGGACACTTTCGAGATCACTATCGTAGATCATGACGGAAACACTCTGAAATCTCCGCCGTTTCACACGCATTTTACAGCTGCGGCTGATACGTGTGTTTCAGAATATTATCCGAATTACAAAGAGGCATTTGAGTATACCGGAGCCGTGACTTATTCAAAACTCGGAAATGCGCTGGTGTATATTTGTGATTGCAGAAAAATGACTGATACCTGCCGAATAATGTGGGAGCGTACAGACCACGATCTTTGTGTTTCTGCAAAACCTATTCCAAAGGAAATGTACGAGGATAAATAATGAGGTGAAGTGACTCAGAGATTACTGATAAAAACAGGTGATAATATGTTTGATTATAATAAAATAACTGGAATTGAGATACTTAAGAAGAAGATACCGCCAGAACTTCAATTTTGGCATCTTTTCGGAAATGTATTGGAACTAAATTATAGTTCAAAAACCATTGATGAGTTTTACTGTGATTTTACCAATATAATTACTGTACTTCTTACAGATAGCAATCAACGATACAAAATCGAACTCAAACTATATAACATAAGAGGCAATCTGAATTTTGATATGGCGAACGGATTTTTCAGCGGATTTTCAATAGAAGAATATTCAAATCCAGGAAGCGACAATCATTTTCATCTCTATTCGGATGAACAGGACATTGAGTTTGATTTGTATTGTGAAAAAATAAAGGTCAAGCTGTTGTAAATAAAAACCTCTGATAACAAGATATCAAGCAGACAAAAATGGATACAGTTGGGAGCAAAGAGACTATGTCTAAAACTAAAGCTTATTTTCATCTTCCTGGGCTGTTTGAGTTCTATGACCTGTACAGTGCATTTCTGCCGCTGTACCGTGAACACCGGGAATATTTCTACGACTGGTGCGAAATAGCATCTGTCTATGGTGCTCCTGCCGACTGTATCTGGGGCGGAGGACGTGCAGGATTCGGCGAATGTGAAGCTGAAGATGTACTCGCACTTATGAATGGATACGATATTTCTTCAAGGCTCACTTTCAGCAATTCGCTTTTAAAACCGGAACACCTCACCGACAGGAAATGCAATGCCCTGTGCGAGCTTTTCG
>LVAK01000254.1 GCA_001604035.1 Clostridiales bacterium Firm_05 | reverse complement strand
CTCCTTTCCTAAAACTTTCAGTTTTGATTTTTCCCCATATAGGGCGCAACCCATGTATAAAAACATGGGCTTTTTTATTTGCAAGCGCTCTATATGGGGAAAAATAAGATTAAAAGTCTTTGGAAAGGGGGTCGGGGAAGAACCTTTCCTCAGAAAGGTTTTCCCCGAGTAATTGCCATATACTTCAATCTAAGCATCACGCTAAGCGCAGGAGTATTTACTCATCATTACGGTCTGAGTACATTACAGCAAGCGGAATGAAGAGGAAAGGCTCGTTGTAGTTGACCTTACAGAGGAAGCATTTGGACTCATCACCGTAAATGGCATATAAAACGTTATCACTCATATTGTCTGAAAGATAAAGAATATCCTGCATTTCATTAAGGAGCTGATCGCCGTTCATATCTGATGCAATGGAGTATATACATGGTTCTGAGCCATCAACATATGTCAGGTAGTCCGCTTCAAGGTCTGAACAATAGCTTGGGGTGTCGATAACAGCGCCAAGGCCTTCATTTCTGAAGCTTCCGCCCAGATAGTATATCTCCTCCGCATCCTCCGGCGAGATCGTTCTGACAGTGCGGTCTGTAATGGTAGTGAAGAGGGTATGGCCGTTTGACCTGTCAACGACAAGAGAGGATATCCTGTTGTAAAGGTCGGGATCCATTGTTTCCTGAATGTGAGTATTGAAATCCTTATCGCCGTAGTTCTTGAAACATTCTTCTGTTGCAGCTTTTATCTTCTCAAGGTCGCTTTTAAGGCCGTCAGAGTCATTGTTGTCAGCGCCTGAGTTTCCGCTGCTGCCAGTATGAGTATTACCGCTGTTATCCGGGGCAGAAGTGGCAGCGGCTGTGGTGGATTCGGTTGATCCTGCTTCGCTCGTTCCTGATGTAGTCGGTTCGGTAGTGTCAGCAGAAGTAGTGGCTTCTGTTGTCTCCTCCTCGCCTGTAGAAGATTCAGCGGGGCTTTCTGTGGAGGCTTCTGTTGTCTCAGATGCGGAGCTGCTCTTGTCCTCCGAACTGTCTTTGCTGCCGCAGCCGGAAACTGCTCCAAGCAGCAAAGCGCTGCATATGATAAGTGACACGAATTTTTTCATAGTATTTCTCCTTTTGCATTTTATACTGGATATAGGCTGAAGAAAGGCTCCTCAGAAGAGGAGCCTTGGATATGTTTATCCTGAATCACTCTGTAACCATTACTCTTACCTGAGCTTCCTTGGTAGGATCAGAAGCAGAGCGTACAGTTATATAACACTCACCGGGAGCCACACCTGTGATGTGACCATAAGAGTCAACAGTAGCGACCTTATCGTTATCAGATGACCAGCGCTCGTCGTCCTCAGTAGTACCATCCGGGTATTCTTCGATCCATGCTGTGTCAGTTTCGCCTACAGCAAGCGCATAGGTATACTTCTTCATCTTGAAGTCGCCTGTCTGTGAAGCGGCAGTAGTAGATTCTGCTGTGATCGGTTCGGTAACGATCGTCGGAACAGTTGTCACAATCGGCGCAGTAGTTGTAACTATATTTGTATTTGAATTTGAAGAGCCCTTGCTCTTCTTGCTGTCCTTTGAACAGCCTTTAGCTATAGCTATGATTATCAGGAGCACTATCAGCGCAATGACGCAGAGTGCTGCAAGCTGTCTTTTTCTGGCAGTTTCTTTTGAGATCCGTTTTCTTGGTCTGTGGGAGTAATTGTTGTCCATTTTTTTCGATCCCTTCATATATAATTGTAAAAGCGATTGCTCCCGGAGCCGTAAACGCCTGACATTTAAGCTTGCGGAGCAACAAAAAACACCTTATAAATATTATAACACAGCAGTTTTAATTTGTCACGTATTTTTACAGTTATCCTGCAAATTTCTCGCAGTTTAACATATTGAAGCCTTGTTTTTTGTCGGTTTTCACAAATGAATGCAGAAAAAACTGGTTTTTGTGAATAATCAGAAGCTGATAATGTAGGGAAATGTTCCGGGACGCCGAGGGCGGCGTCCCCTACAAAATTAATACGCAGAAGCCAGACTGTAAGGGCGGAGATTCGCCGCCCGTTCAATTATATGTATTGATTCTGCCTTTTCTAAAAAAATAAAGCGGACCTCCAAAGGTCCGCCTTTAACTTTTATATTGCATTTTTTGCACTGCCGTCTAAATTTTCTCCCGTAAGCGAAAGCAGAGTATCGGTTCCGCAGAGAGTGAGCGAGTTTACGAGCGGCAGTGTGAAAGGGTGCAGCGTCACGCTGCTTAATACATACCGCCTGCTGGCATTGCAGGAGCAGCAGGAGCGTCTTCCTTGATATCAGCAACCAGGCTCTCTGTTGTGAGCACCATAGCTGCAACGGAAGCAGCGTTCTGGAGTGCGGAACGTGTTACCTTAGTAGGATCAACGATTCCGGCAGGGATCATATCTGTATATACCTCATTGTAAGCATCGAAGCCGTAGCCTGCCTTACGTGAGCGTATGATCTTGTCAACGATGACGCTTCCCTCAAGGCCAGCGTTCTCAGCGATCTGACGAACAGGAGCCTCAAGAGCCTTGAGGATGATCTTTGCACCTGTCTTCTCGTCGCCTTCGAGACCGTTGATGATCTTTGATACAGCAGGGATAGCATTTATGAATGCTGTACCGCCGCCTGCAACGATACCCTCTTCAACAGCAGCCTTTGTAGCAGCAAGAGCGTCCTCGATACGGAGCTTCTTCTCCTTCATTTCAACTTCTGTAGCAGCACCTACCTTGATAACTGCAACACCGCCAGCCAGCTTAGCAAGTCTTTCCTGGAGCTTCTCACGGTCAAAGTCAGAGGTTGTAGTCTCTATAGCAGCTCTGATCTGTGAAACTCTTGACTTGATAGCGTCCTTGTCGCCGGCGCCGTCAACGATGATAGTGTTCTCCTTCTGGATAACTACCTGCTTAGCCTGACCGAGCTGTTCGATAGAAGTCTCGCTGAGCTCAAGGCCAAGCTCGGAGGAGATGACCTCGCCGCCTGTGAGAACAGCGATATCCTTGAGCATTTCCTTGCGTCTGTCACCGAATCCGGGAGCCTTAACAGCAGCTACCTTGAATGTGCCGCGGAGGTTGTTGAGTATGATAGTTGTAAGAGCCTCGCCCTCAACGTCCTCAGCAATGATAACGAGCTTCTTGCCCATTTTTACGATCTGCTCGAGGAGTGGGAGGATCTCCTGGATAGATGAGATCTTCTTGTCTGTGATGAGGATGTAAGCGTCATCATATATAGCTTCCATCTTATCTGCATCTGTTACCATATAAGGTGAAATGTATCCACGGTCGAACTGCATACCCTCAACGACTTCGCTGTATGTCTCAGCAGTCTTGCTCTCTTCGATAGTGATAACGCCGTCAGCAGTTACCTTCTCCATAGCCTCAGCGATGAGCTTACCAACGTTCTCGTCAGCAGAAGAAACAGTGCCGACTCTTGCGATATCCTCAGAGCCTGTAACAGCCTTTGAGTTAGCGATGATAGTCTCAACAGCAGTATCAACAGCCTTTGAGATACCCTTCTTGAGGATCATCGGATTAGCGCCTGCTGCGATATTCTTCATACCCTCACGAACGATTGTCTGAGCGAGGAGTGTAGCTGTAGTTGTACCGTCGCCGGCAGCATCGTTTGTCTTTGTAGCAACTTCCTTTACGAGCTGAGCTCCCATATTCTCGAAAGCGTCCTCAAGCTCGATGTCCTTAGCGATAGTAACACCGTCGTTTGTGATGAGGGGAGCACCGAACTTCTTGTCGAGAACCACATTTCTGCCCTTAGGTCCCATTGTGATCCTTACTGTATCAGCAAGCTTGTCGATGCCTGCCTGAAGAGCCTTTCTTGCGTCTTCGCCATACTTTATATCCTTAGCCATGATAATTACTCCTTTATATCAATAATTGAGATCAACGAATTCGGGATTTAGAATTCCGAATTATTTTACGATTGCGAGAATGTCTTCCATTCTTACGATGATGTACTCTTCGCCTTCAAGCTTTACGTTTGTGCCTGAATACTTTGATATGAGGACCTTGTCGCCCTTCTTTACTTCCATTTTAACGTCAGATGTTCCGGGACCTACTTCAACGACCTCAGCGACCTCCGGCTTTTCCTTAGCCGAGCCTGAGAGGATGATACCGCTCTTTGTGGTCTCTTCTGCCTCTACCATTTTTACAACAACTCTGTCCTGTAAAGGTTTGATAGTCATGATATATACCTCCTGAGAAATTATAATAAGCAAATTAAGTTTAGCACTCTCTTTCTTTGAGTGCTAAGTATATTTTACCACCTTTTTACAATAAATCAAGCCTTTTCTGCAAGCTTTCACAAATTTTGGAATTATGCACAATAAGTTGATAATACTGTTGAAAAGTCGGATCAGCCTAAA
>LVAK01000049.1 GCA_001604035.1 Clostridiales bacterium Firm_05 | reverse complement strand
ATGCGTAAGGACGAGGGAGACTTCGTCGAGGAGACCTTCACTAAGCTCTTCGATATGAATTTCATCCGTGTCAACTGCAAGGACAAGTTCCTCAGCGCTCTTAAAGGCGTAAGCGATCCGGAAAAGAAAAGAAAGATCATCGGCACTGAATTCTATAACGTGTTCTGGGATAAGATCCGTGAACAGGGTACGGACGGCTTCTTCGCACAGGGTACTATCTATCCCGACCGCATTGAGTCCGGTAAGGGCAATCAGTCCGGCCACGGCAGTACCGCTGTTATAAAAACTCATCACAATATGGTAAGTATGCCGGAGGATATCAAGTTCGCCGGTACTATCGAGCCTCTTGGCGACCTCTTCAAGGATGAGGTACGCAAGGTGGGCGAAAAACTGGGTATCCCCCACGACCTGGTATGGAGGCAGCCATTCCCTGGCCCCGGTCTCGGCGTTCGTATCATCGGCGAGATCACTGAGGAGAAAATAAAAATACTCCAGGAAGCAGATGCTGTTTTCCGTGACGAGATCCGCAAGAGCGGTATCGAGGATCAGCTCAAGCAGTTCTTTGCGGTTCTCCCCGACGTTCATACTGTCGGCGTTATGGGCGACCATCGTACCTATGACCACCTCATCGCCATCCGTGCTATCACTACTGACGACTTTATGACCGCTGACTGGGCTCGTATCCCATACGATGTTCTCGCCCGTGTTTCAAACCGCCTCTGTAATGAGGTCGAACACGTCAACAGAGTTGTCTACGATATAACCTCTAAGCCTCCGGGAACTGTGGAGTGGGAATAATCCCCCGACGATATTTAATTCAAAAAAGCTATCTGCACCTTGTTTGGAGCAGATAGCTTTTTATTATTCCACAAACCAAAAACCCATGCAAACGCATGGGTCTCTGGTACATTATGTGTCCTGCCGGTCAAAACCTGTAAGGACTCTTTTATTGCTCAGACCTGAAAGAGAGGGGGATCAAGCCTGAAATACAGCTCTTACGAAATTGTAAAGATGAGCGTGTATGGAGTTATCTCCATGATAGCCGTTATTTACATAGTGCCAGATATGTGGCACGTTGTTCTTAGTGAAGTTCTCGTGATAGCCGTTAGGAGTAGTATAAACTGTCTGATCGTTTCCGCCGGCAGTTATCATAAGCAGGTAAGGAGCTTCCTCTTCGCTTGCCCACTTGAAAGAACCTGTTACGCCGGGAGCGGGGCATATAGCACCAACGTATCCGAAGAGGTCAGGGCGCTTCATACCGATAAGGAGTGACTCTCTTCCGCCCATTGAGAAGCCTGTGATAGCAGTATTGTTTCTGCCTGTCTTTATGCTGTAGGTCTTCTCGATATGAGGCATAAGGTCTGTGATAAGATCATTTATGAAGTTGTCATAAGCCTGATTGTTAGCCTCATCCATGCCTGAAACCTTTTCCTGAGTTGCGCTTGAGTAGATGTATGGGAATACAACGATCATATCCTTTGCAGCACCCTCAGCGATAGCGTTTCCGATTATCTGGCGGGTAGCCATAGTGTTGTTGCCCTTGATAATCATTCTGTTCTGATCCTCGTAGTAACCGTGCATAACGTAGAGAACAGGGTACTTCTTGCTCTCGTCATAGTCAGCAGGAAGAAGGATGTTATAAGGCTTATTGCGCTTGCAGGTAGTTGAGTAGTATGAACCGCTCTTTACAGTGCCATACTTAACACCTGACTTTTCATTATGAGAGTCATTAGGCTCGTTCTCGACCATCTGTGACTGTATCTTCTTTGTGAACTCAGACATTGTCATTGTCGGCTCATCATCATCAGGATCAACTGTAGTATCCTTTTCAAATTCAGTTATATTACCAAGGAGGAACTGCTGGAGCATAACTGCATCAGCGATATCGTTCTTGCGGTTCTGGTTTACGTCAGCAACCTTTGAGTAGCTTGCAAAGCCGTCTATGAGCTCGCTTCTCATGAGAGTAAGATCAAATCCGTCGATAACACCGTCTGAATCAACATCTCCAAGGGTTATCTTTACTTCCTTTGGTCCGTCGATCTTAGTTCCCTTTACAGCAACTATAGCTTCGTCGATATAGAAGTTATCTGTACCAGTCTCGGACTCAACATAGAGTATGAGATTTGTAGCGCCGTCAGGTATCTTATAATTGGTATTAGCAAGCTGAACATAGCTGCCCTTTACAACATTTGCTGAAGCGATATGTCCGTACTCTGTAACTCCTTCGGAATTAGTGTACTGGAGTGAGAGCATAAGGTTCTGCTGGTCTGCAGTACCGTCAAGATAAGATGCACATACGCTGAAGCTGTACTCTTCTCCTGCCTTGAAGGTCAGAGAATCGAGTGTTTTCTGAGCACCGTTCCATGCACTTGCTCTGTCCTGAACAAGAAGTGCCTCGCTGTCCTTGTAAGGATTTCTGCCGCTGAGTGTAACAGATGCAGAACCTCTTCCTGTCCATTCGCCGTTGTCTCCCTCGAATGTATCATGGTAGTAGTAACCATTTGCATCGGGCTGGAGAGGCTCACGAGGAGTAGGCTGACCAGGATCATCAGGAAGATCCTTGCCATCGCTCTCAAGAGTTATAACAAAGGTTGAAACACTGTTAGCAGGGAGCTGAGACCAGAATGTAGAAGTGTCGTGCTCCATATTAGCAGTTGGTGCAAGGTTCTCACTGCCTGAAGTTCTGTAGCGGTCAACGTCAGTTATAGTTCTGCTGCCAAGAGAGAACTGCTGTGAAACTTCGCTGCTGCTGCTGTTTATTGCAACGACCTCTACCTGAGTATCGCTGTGCTTATAAGCTGAAACATAAACACCGTTTGCCGGCTGCTCTGTAACGTCGATACGGTAGTCGCCGGGACGAACGTACTTGGAGTACTGAGCCATCATGTAGCCACGCTTGGAGATCTTTCCGTCCTCAGTCATAAGACCGTAGCTGCGGCGGATGTACCACCATACATAAGCGCTCATATTACCTACAACGAGACCGTCGTGGATATTCTGAGCTACCTGTATAGCCTCAGGCCAGTTATTAGCGGAATTGTCCTTTGAGTTCGGAACGTATACCTCGGTCATCCATATCTCCTTGCCGCAGTCCTCAACTGTAGGATAATTCATGGAATCACGGGATGTACCGTAGAAATGTGTTCCGAAGAGATCACAGTTGGCAAAAGCCTTTGCGTTCTGGATTATCTTCTTGTAGTAGTTCTTGCCGTATCCATAGCTCTCAGGGCCGTACTGGAAGCTCTCAGGCGACATGAGCTTGGCATTTGTACCTTCCTTTACTGCCTGTCCATAGTTAGCAATAAAATTAGTTGTACGATCAGGAGACCATGCTGTCCAGTCCATAGCGTAGTCTGGCTCGTTCTGTACAGAAATTGAATAGAGATTGATTCCCTGACCTTCCATGTACTTTACGTAGTCGTTCAGGTACTTGGCGTACTGAGCCTCAGCACCGTTGTTAAGGACGTACTTTCCTCCGTTAGCTCCGCCGCTGCCGTTCGAACGCATACTTGCCGGAGGATTCCACGGAGTTGCAAAAACGGTAGCTCCGAGAGCCTGTGCCCTCTTTGCAGTAGGAACAGCATTCTTCCATGCATTCTGATCATCGCTGACAAAAATACGAAGAACAGAGAGTCCCAGTTCGTTAGCTCCGTTTCCGAAAGCTGTCTGTACCTCAGCAGCAGTCATATCGCCATGACCTGAGCCGGCGTTCTGCCACTCCGGGTGGTTCATTCCGCCGAATCCTCTGATTATCTGGTAAAGTTTGTTTGTGTTGACTGTGCAGAGACTTGCAGCATTTGATTCAAACTCCGGAACGACCTGCTGCTCCGGTGCAATATAAACTGCTGTTGCAAGCATACTTCCTGCGACGAGTCCTGCCAGTGCCGATTTGATTTTATGTGCTAAAACCATCTTCATACCCCCTGAAATTTAAAAATTAATAAATAATTTTTAACAACAATTCACAAATATAACTATTGTTGCTCTATTCATTATAAATTAACAATTAGGATTTGTAAACCCACATTTTGTATGATAGGTGGACAAAATGCAGAAAAAGGACTGAATTTTCATCCAGCCCTTTAAATAATTTATTTACAATCACCAAATATACAGATTCTGATCAGGAGCAAGATACATTCCGTCGCCTTCCTTGATGTCATAGAGCTCTCTGAACTTGTCACACTGCTGTATCGATACATTGACTCTGATATTGTTCAGCGGATGCTCGTTATATGAGTTCTGCATACCGGCTATCTCTGCAAGAGAGATGCTGCCCCAAGCAAGAGGAAGTGTGCGGAAATACTTGTCGTAGTCAAAGCCCTCATGGTCTGCGGCGATAAGGAGCGAAGCCTTAACAGCTGTCATATCCGCAGATATCTCGCCCTTTACGATCTCGCCGTTCACCGCCTGCTGTCCCTCGAAAGGAATGATCTTGCTCATATAATCCTTGAGTTTCTGTATACGCTGCTCGCAGGCTGCATAATCCTCGGCTGTCCACCACTCCTTGTAATTACCGTCCTTGTCATACTTTGCACCGTTGGGATCGAAGGCATGGGACATCTCATGTCCGATCACCCAGCCAATTGTGCCAAGGTCGTGCTCATAGCCCTGACCGGGCTCGTAAACGCCCTGAAGTATACCGCTGAGGATATTTATAGAGTTGTCCATAGGATTATAATATGCATTTATCTCTCTTGTTGAAAGCTCATGGAAGCTGTCCTCATCAACAGGCTTGTTGATCTTATCAAATTCCTTCTTGAGGCTGTAATCATATACAGTCTCAGCGATCTCGATCATTGACATACCGTCCTTGATATCAAGGTCTGAGTAGTCATCTCGTACATCGGAATAAACTGCGTTGATCTTCATCGCATCCAGCTTTGCAACAGCGTTGTTCCTTGTCTCCTCAGAGAGCCAATCCTCGCTCTGGAGCATATTGCGGTAATAATCCTTGAACTCTAAACAGATATCAGTGATCTCATTACGGAGCTCAGGTGTGCAGTACTTATCGATATATACATAGTCCATACAGTGACCGACAAGGCTGTTTACAGCTCCGATGCCTATTTCCTCATCAGGTGAGTAGCCTGTGGAGCCGTAAAAGCTGTTCTGGATATCAGAGATCTTTTCATATGCCTCACGGTCTAAATTTGAACCGGCAGACGCAATGAAATGTGTCAGCATATAGTTCTTCATGTCTTCAACATTTTCATTGGTATAGAGCTCGCTCATCTTATCGAGCCAATCCGGACAGGATACAAGATACGTATCAGCCTTCGGAACGCCGATAGCGTCAAGTGATTCAACAAGCGGGAAATTTTTCTCAAGCTCCTTCAGCTCATCATATGTATATGTATGATATGCCTTTTCAACATAGTCCGGGGCAGACTGCTCTTCGTTGGTAGGAAGAACAGCTGCGAATGCTTTCTCAAATTCTGTACACTTTTCAAGGGATGTCTTGCCCTCTTCAGCTGTCATGCCGAATTTCGGGAAGAGGTAATCCAGCTCCTGCTGAGCCATCATTGCCATCATCATTGTCTGCTGAGTAGGGTTCTCATAGTCTGCCGGATCCTGATATAACATCGGTGCCGGTCCCACAGCAAGGATATTTTTTCCCTTCTGTTCAAAAAGTCCCTCAGTAACGCTTACGCTGAACAATCCGGGGATGAAGCTGTCGTCAGACATCATCAGCGCAGTTATATCATCAATATTCTTAATCCCCTGTACCTTTTTAAGGCTTTCCTCAAAAGGAGTGGTACCGGCCTTGTTTCTTGCATCCCAGTCTGTAGCTGCCTTGTATACAGCACGGCAGACTTCGATGTCGTGACCGGTTATCGAATCGTCATTGAGAAGTGCAAGCACCTTTTCCTTCATTATGTCGCTCATATCTTCCCAGGTACCTGCGGACATATCTCCGTCCTTGAGCTGGAGCGTCTTGAATTTATCATAGTTTATGGCTGTAAAGAAATCGTCTTTCAGTTCTGGCTTTTCCGCATCGGTATATGCCTCTACGACCGGAGCCAGCCACTTGCCTCCGACCTCACCCTGTCCCATATATTTGCCTGTTGATTCTGTTTCTCCCCCCTGAGCAGCATCATCTGTGCTCTCCTCACCGGATGATCCTTCGCTGCTTGCTGTGGTGCTCTCTGTACTGCTTGATGAGCTCTCCTTGCTTCCGCAGGCTGTTACCTGAGAAGCTGTAAGCATTGCAGCAAGCAATACTGCAAGAATGTGGTTTTTCTTCATAACTCTCTTCCTTTCAAATACTTATGATCCCTCTCATATATAAAAGCCGCCATTCATCCTCATAAAGAAAATGGCAGCTTTATAATCTTATTTCAGGAGTATCGTACAAGGGCACCCATTCATGATCAGATGCCCTCAGTACGATAGTATACGGAACCCCCAATTGATCCCTGTATCAATAATACTGCATTTTTTATTAAGAAGTCCTTAAGAACTATCCTCATTATAACAATTATTTCTAAAAAAATCCTTAATCCAATTCTTAAAAATTCCTTAAAGTTCTTTCAGATTTTTAACGAATGTGTGTAAGCAAAAAAGCTTCTCCTCAAAAGAACAACAAGAATATTATAGAGCCTTGAACAGAAATTGTCAAGCCGGGTATTGTATTTCGCTGCGGCAAATGTTATAATTGTAGTGAAAGACGGCAGAGCTTTTCAGCGGTCAGGCCGGGAAATATCTGCCCTAAGGACTAAATGAGCACAATATACGGCTCCTTCGGCATTTGTATCTCCTACATTATATAGCAGAGGTGTTTGCATGAAAATAGTTATTGCCATAGACTCCTTCAAGGGCAGTCTTTCCTCATTGGAGGCAGGAAGGGCTGCCGCTGCCGGGATAAGGCGTGCCATTCCGGAGGCTGATGTCGTGATAAAGCCGCTTGCCGACGGCGGCGAAGGAACTGCTGAGGCTCTTGTTCTCGGACTGGGCGGACAATTCCGTGAGGCTTCTGTCTCCGATCCGCTTGGAAGGCCGGTCAATGCAAAATACGGGATACTCCCCGGCAATACCGCCGTGATCGAAATGGCAGCCGCTTCGGGCCTGCCTCTCCTGTCAGAGGAAGAGCGGGATCCTATGCAGACTTCCACCTGCGGCACAGGCCAGCTCATTCTTGACGCTATCAAGCATGGCTGCCGGGAGATCATCATCGGCATAGGCGGCAGCGCTACAAATGACGGCGGAATCGGCTGCCTTCAGGCTCTCGGCTTCGGATTTCTGGACAGCAACGGCTTCACAGTTAAAGGAAGTGCGGCCGGACTTGCAGAGCTGTCCTCCATTACCTTCGACAAAGCTTATCCTGAGCTTAAAAAGTGCAGGTTCCATGTGACCTGCGATGTTGGCAATCCCCTTTGCGGTGAAAGAGGATGCAGTGCTGTATTCGCTCCGCAGAAAGGTGCAGACGAGACGGCTGTAAAAGCTATGGACAGCTATTTGCAGAGCTATGCAGCACTTGTGAAAAAGTATATCCCCTCCGCTGATCCGGATATGGCCGGCGCAGGTGCAGCCGGCGGTATGGGATTTGCCCTGCGGAATTTCCTCGGCGCAGATATGAGCCCGGGCGTGAGCCTTGTACTCCGTGAGACAGGCCTTGAAAATGAACTGAAAAACGCTGATCTACTCGTGACCGGAGAGGGCTGCCTCGACAGTCAGACTGCTATGGGAAAGGCTCCCGCAGGAGCTGCAGCTCTTGCAGAAAAGTATGGTGTCCCGGTCATCGCCTTCTGCGGTGCAGTCCGTGATGGCGCAGAGCTCTGCAATACCAATGGGATCAGCGCCTTCTTCCCCATACTGCGCCGGACCTGTAGTCTCAGCGAAGCCATGGATAAGGAAAATGCAGAAAAAAATCTGACCGATACCGCCGAGCAGGTATTCCGGCTCATAAATTCTATAAAAAACTGAAAAAAATTTTTCCGTGACCCCGATTCCGGAAAACATCTTACGTATACTATAATTAATATGGGGGTGGTACTATGGAACCAAATGCGAATCAGATCGTCTCCCAGGTCTACAAAGCCAAAAAGGACAGCCATGCCGCAGATGAGCTTATCGAGGCGTATATGCCCTTCATCCGGTCTGAAACCGCAAAATTCCTTAAACGTCCGCCGGACAGCAGCGATGACGAACTCAGCATCGCGATGTTCGCTTTCTATGAATCAATCAGAAATTATTCAAGACTGCGTGGCTCATTTCTTAAATTTGCCTCGCTTCAGATAAAAAACCGCCTCATCGATTACTTCCGTAAGGAAAAGCGAAACAAAGGGCTCATATCCCTTGACGAGCCCGATGAGGACGAAAAAAATGAACTTATCGATACTATCTCTGACGATCACGATGATTATGCGGAGTCCGAGCTCCGTGAGGCTACTCAGCAGGAGATCGCTGAGCTTTCCGCTCAGATGAACGATTTCGGCGTTTCTATGACTGATGTTGCCGATAATTCTCCCCGTCAGAAGAGAACTCTTGAGATATGCAATAAAGCTGTACGCTATGCAAGGAACAATCCCGATCTGCTGGCTGAATTCCTGAGGACTAAAAAAGTCCCTATTTCACGCCTTGCAGAGGGCGCTGATGTGGAGAGGAAATCCCTCGAACGCCACAGACGCTACCTTGTTGCCGTACTCCTGATCTGCACAAACGGCTACGAGATAATGCGTGGCCATATCATGCAGGTACTGAAAGGTGGTGAAGAACAATGAAATATCTGGTTATGGAATGTCACGACAGCTATGCCGTCCTCATGGACGAAAATTCCGCATTTGTCACCGCTGCCAATCTCCATTATTCCGTGGGACAGACTGTCACCGAACCGGTCATAATGTCTGATACCCACACTGAAAAGCGCCGGAATGCTATTGTTCTCACACGGTTCATAGCCGCTGCCGCCTGCCTTGTTCTCCTTGTGGGAGGAAGCTATACCTACTACTCCTATAATTACAAGACATACTCCACTGTCGTTATATCTTCAGATGCAAGCGTAAGGATGTCCCTCAATAAAAGAGGCAAGGTCATCAAGCTCGAAAGCATCGACGAGAGCGGAAAGAAGCTGCTTGAAGGCTATGACGGAAAGGGCAAGGATCAGGTCACTGTTGCCAACGAACTCCTTGAAAGAGGTCTGTCCAATGGAATGATATCCAGCGGAGATACTGTGGAATTCTTCATAGAATCAGAAAAAAAGAGCAATTATGATGAACTGAAATCCGAGATAGAAAGCGAGATACCTAAGCTCAACGTCAATGTATCCGTACAGGGAATGGAAGAGTATCCAAAGTCGGTCACAAAGAAGCCGGATACTCCGACTCAGCCGGCATCAGAACCAGCCGCTCCTGAGATAACTCCGCCAGCCACAGCCGGCAGCAATAAACCGCTGCCCCCTGTTCCGGAAAAACCTGTTATCGACAAGAATGCTCCAAATGCTGACAACAATAGCAAGCCTCAGCCGCCTGCCAAGCCGGATCCCCCTCCGACACCAAACGATATTCCTCGTGATAACGGCAGGTCTGCTGTTGTTCCCGATCCGCCTGCTGTTCCGGACGCTCCACCTGCTCCGGAACACAAGGAGGATCAGCTTCCTCACGAAAAGGAAGCTGCCCCAGATAAACCAGATGAGGCTCTTCCTCATCTCAATAACATAGTGCCGGACGAGGAGGGTGACACGCTTATCCACCATCTCCCCGTCCTGCACGCTCCGCTGATAAGATCACCCGGCAAGGACGATGAGCCTATACCGGAGACTCCGGAAACACCTGAGCCTCCCGAGGCTCCAAAGCCGGATGAGATCACTCCGCTGATCCCCGATATCCCTTGATATATTGTGCACAGAGGCACCTCTATGGTGCCTCTCGTGCATTGAAAGCAGTATCAAGATGCTGCTTTAGGCTGTACTTATAAATATGAAATACAAGCTCCCGAAATCCATCCTGTAAAATAATTCTTATACTATAATAAAAAAACAGCCGCCGCGGCTGTTTTTTTATTACCAATATAAGGCTATATACCGTGATATTCATACGCTGGCAAAAAAATTTCAAAAAAATTTTTCATCAGACCCCACTTTTTTTATTCCCCTTACGTAAACTATAAACAGAAAGCAAAAACGGCTTTTACTCCGAAAGGAGAAAAAATTTATTACAAAGGAGTCTTTACAATGAAAAACAAAAGACAGCTCATCTCAGCTATCGCCGCAGCATCAGTTCTTTCAATCACTACTGGCGTTAGCGCATTCGCAACAAGCCAGGCTGCCAAGAACGAGAAGGCAGAAGAAGTCGTAACTGAGGAAGTTACAACTGTTGAAGAGGCAGTTGAAGAGGCTGCTGAGGCAGAGGAAGCTACAGAAGCTGAAGCTGTAGAAGCTACAGAGGCTACTGAGGAAGCAACAGAAGCTGAAGAGATCGTTAAGCCTGCTAAGCCTCTCGGACCTAAGGAGATCAAGGACAAGATCGCTAAGGTATTCGACCTTGACGCTGAGAACTTTGCTGATGACGAAGCTAAGAGCGAGTGGTTTGATTTCTGCAACAACGAGCTCAAGATCAAGGAGCATATAAACAAGCCTGAGCCGCCTGTTCCTCCGGTAATCGACGATGAGAACAAGCCTGAGCCTCCGGCACCCCCTGTACTTGACGACGAGACAAAGCCCGAGCCTCCGGCACCTCCTGTTCCTGCTGATGACGAGACAAAGCCTGAGCCTCCGGCACCTCCTGTTCCTGCTGACGATGAGAACAGACCTGAGCCTCCGGCACCTCCTGTTCCTGCTGACGATGAGAACAAGCCTGAGCCTCCTAAGCCCCACGAGCACAAGCACATCGGTCCTGCTGCTGAGAAGGAAGCTGCTGTAGAGGAGACTACAGAAGAAGTTGCAGTTGAGATCGAAACAGCTGAGTGATCCTACTGATCTTGATCCACCCTCATTATTAATATAAAAAGAAGCACACACAGACAAGAAAAATTACAAATAAATAAATGGACTGCTGATGCCATCCCGTCAGCAGTCCTTTTTTCATCCTATTGCATTATTTAATATGCCGTTTTTACTACACGAGCTGCTCCATAAGCTGGTCTATCAGTTCTTTCTTCGCCAGGCCGCTGGAGAAGGCAGTGGCGCCTCCGCAGGCTGTTCCAAGCTTCAGAGCATAGCTTATGCTGCCTTTTTCAAGACCAGCCACAAAGCCTGCCAGCATAGAGTCTCCGGCGCCGATCGTATTTACCACAGTTCCCTTGCAGACTCCGCATTTATGCACGTTACCGTTCTCCTCAATAAGCAGTGCCCCGTTGCCTGCCATTGATACCAGAACGTTTCTTGCGCCCATTTTCTGCAATTCCGAAGCGTATTTCACAATATCCTCATCAGAATCGATCTCGGTATCAAAAAGCTCGGCAAGCTCAAAATTGTTGGGCTTTATTAGGAATGGGTGATACTTCAGTACATTCAGCAGGAGATCCTTTGTAGCGTCCACTACAGTCCTTATATTCCTTCCTGAAACAAGGCTAAGTATCTTCTCATAGATATCTGACGGCAGACTTTTTGGAATGCTTCCGGCAAGGATAAGTGTATCTCCGTCATCCAGCTTCCCGATTTTCTTGAAAAGCTCAGCAATAGATGCCTCGTCGATATCAGGACCTTGACCGTTGATCTCTGTCTCGACACCGGTATTTATTTTTACATTGATACGTGAATTACCCTTTTTAAGCCTTACAAAATCAGCCTCTATCCCCATAAGGCAGACGCCTTCCTCGATGGCTCTTCCCGTAAATCCTGCTGTGAAGCCGAGAGTTTTTGAGGTAACGCCAAGCTGTGCAAGGACGTTTGAAACATTGATGCCCTTGCCGCCGATGAACATCTCCTCGTAGTCAGAACGATTGACATATCCGGTCCTGAGATCATCTGTATGTACTATATAGTCTATAGCCGGATTGAATGTAACAGTATATATCATTCCTATCATCTCCTTGAACTTATTACAAGAAAATTATAACATACAGGACTGCAAAAATCAAGTAACACCTGTCAGGACATTACACTGTTATAACTGTATAAAGAAAATGAAAAGCATCCACACATAAGTGCGGATGCTTTTTGATTTGTCCCTTACAATGAACAACTTTTATTAATAACCGTTTGTGCAGTCCGGTTATAAGCTTGATTATCCCTTGAATACGTATCTGAGGAAGTTGTACATATGCGGAGTTACTGTTGCACCGCCGTGATCTCCCTGTGGGATAACCTGCCAGAGATGCTCTACGTTGTTAGACTGAAGAGCCTTGTGGTAAGTCTCGGGATAGTTTTCTGTAATAGCAACAACGCTGTCATTAGCCGCAGCTGACATCAGTATCATTATAGGCATTACTGACGGCTTGAACTGGCTTGTCTGCTTGAGAGAACCCTCATGAGTCATGAAATTATCTGTTGTCGGGAATATTCCGGGAGCTGAGCAGGCGCCGCCTACATAGCCGTACAGCTCAGATCTTGTTATACCTGTGTAGAGAGCTTCACGTCCGCCGAGAGAGAAGCCTGTGATAGCTGTATTCTCTCTTCCGGTCTTAACGGAATAATGCTCTTCCATATAAGGCATGATGCTGTTTTCGATATCCTCACGGATAAGATCATACTTACGCATTGTCTCCTGGTCGAAGCCAAAGCCGCCGCCGCCCTGACCTGTAAGCATATTCGGGCAAACGATGATCATCTTCTCGCACTTACCGTCAGCAAGGAGGTTTCCGAGCATTGTCTGAACGCCCATATCGATCATGGACTGCTCATTTCCGCCGATACCGTGGAGTACATAGAGGACAGGATACTTCTCACTTGAGCTATATCCGGCAGGAAGAACGACCTTCATTTTCTTATCGCACTTTCCGTCCTTTGAGTAGTAAGTAACTGTATCGATCTTACCGTAATCTACGCCGCTTCTCTTGGAATTGAAGTTTGAAGGAGCATTGATCTGCATATCATTTGCAATACTCTTCATATAGCCTGAAGAATCTCCGCCCTTTGTAGTTGTAGTTGTAGTGGTCATGATCTTAGGAGCAGTTGTTGTAGTTGTTAAAACAGGCTCTGCGAACTTATTTGAGTTGCCGAGTATGAACTTTGAAAGTGCAACTATATCAGCAACATTGAATGAGCCGTCGCCGTTAAGGTCAACAATGTTCATGTTGAACTTAGCTGTTGTGCCTGCAAACTGGTCGAGAACATACTCACGGGCAAGCGCAAGATCAAATCCGTCGATCTTGTTATCGCCGTCGAAGTCACCACGGATCTTGGAATTTGGAATAAGTACAGGATCCGGATCAGGATCGGGATCTGTATTATTCTGCTGTTTTCCGTCAATATAGCCCTTGCCTGTAACTATAGAAGAAGCCTTGCCTTTTTCAGCAATAGTTACTTCATCTACATAGAAATCTGTCTTATCATCGGGAGCTTCAAAATAGAGCACAAGATTCTCTGCTCCTGAAGGTATAGTAAAGGATGTATTTGAAAGATCTGTCCACTGTCCGCTCTTTACGCTCTTGAGAGCGATCTCATCGTAGTTATCCTTGCCGCTGAGGCTGTACTGAAGTGTGAGCTTCATATCAACATCAGAGCCGCTCTTCTGGAGAACTGCACCGCTGAAGCTGTATGTCTTTCCGGGAACGAATGTTGTTGAATCAAGTGACAGTTCAGCACCGTTCCATGTCTCAGTACGTCCGCTTACATAGAGACCGTTTCCGCCGGCATAGTAATTATCCTTATCCTGTTCGATAGTAGCGCCTCCACGGCCTGACCATGGAGATGTGGTCTTATCAAAGGAAGAATAGAGCAGAACTCCCTCCGGCAACGGATCGGGATCCGGATCGGGATCAGGTATTGGATCTTCTCCCATAGTAAGTACATTCTTTTTAACAGTAGCCTGACCGGAACTCTCCCAGCCTTCAACGTTAAGAGCTACTTCATACATTCCGCCCATCTTCATGCTGTGCTTTTCCCACTCAGCGAAATGCTTATCAACATTGATGGTACCGCTCGTTCTCTTCTTTCCGCCGTCACGAACGCTCCAGTATTGATTGAAATGTGTAACGCCCTGCTCGATGGAAGGACCGTCATGTGTACCGGAATAGATCTCATAGGTCGCACCGTCAACAGTGGTCGTACCCACCTTTTTCATATTCGGACCTTCTCCGGGCGGTCTCCAGGTACCGTATGAGTCTACGATATAATACTCAACAAGCGGATTCCTTGTCCAGCCGTAAATACAGAGGTACGAATTTCCGTTTGGTCTGTAATCAACATCGTATGTTACTGCGATAGAACCGAGTGAACTCCATGTAGGTGAATTGCTGAATTTCTTTCCTGCACGGAACAGGCAGTTATGAGAGTTATTCCAGCTGCACGTAAATGTTCCGCTGGAACCTGGAGTCATGCTGACATTGTCATTATACTCACTCCACATCTCGAAGTCGTAACCGTCTTTAGTCCAGTTCTGCTTTATCTCAGCGTTTGCTGATATTGGATTTGCAGCAGGTATCACAGGTATTGCTGACAGGCACATGATGCCTGTAACCATGCCGCTGACGAGCTTTTTTATGTTGCCCTTCATTGTGTATCATTCCTCGCTTTCTGAAATATAATCATTTAGACTGCGAATCCCCCTAATTTCTTTATATCAATTTTAACACATCAAATCAAACTATTCAAGCCTATTTTTGTGATTCATTGCCAAAACCAATCAATTATTGCGATGTTGCAATATAATTAAAAAAGCAGCATACTTCCGCAGAAACTGCGGAAGTATGCTGCTTACAGGTATATATTATGCTCATATGAGACCAAAATGTCTCAGGGCATTGGCTATCCCTTCCTCCTCTATAGGAGTAGTTATGTAGGACACATATGGGTAGATCACTTCCGCTCCCCCCATTGCGATACTATTGGGCACAGCCTTAAGCATGGGCAGGTCGTTCATGCTGTCGCCTATCGCATAGGCCTCACTGACAGGTATCTTCAGCTTCCTGAGTATTACGTCTATTGCAGTAGCCTTTGAGAATCCCTTCGGCACATTCTCGTAGAATCCGCCCCCTCTGTCGATTATATCGAAATACGGACTGACCTCCCGGCGAAAGCGCTCCATGTCTGTATCCTTGCTGCACCAGACAACGAACTTATCGAAAATGAATTCTTTATCCTCAACTCTGCGGGATATATCGATGCCGGAATCCACGAATGTTTCCATAAAGTGTTTCAGCCCGTCAGACACCGGACACTTGTCGTCAAAGAAATATCCGTCACGGTGTTCATATACCGGTGTAATACAACATTCTCTCATTTTTTGAGCAATATTGTTACAAAAGCTTTTTTCGAGGTTATTGGAGAGAATAACATTACCCTGATACTCAATATAGGTACCGCAGCCCAGAAGATAGCCGTCAAAGCCCAGTTCCTTCACCCTGGGACTGATATTGAATGCTGTCCTGCCGCTGTTGATAAATGTGAGGTTTCCCCGTTTCCTTGTTTCTGCAACAGCCGTCCGGGTGCTTTCAGGTATTAGCCCACGCTCGTCCTCGGTCACAAGAGTACCGTCTATATCAAAAAAAATAACTGCCATAATATCCCTCCATAAGATCAACAATATCAATTATACAACTTTGTTACTGATTTGTCAATATCGGCTTGATATTTTCCGGTATCCGTGGTATAATCAAATTAGACCCCCCGATCATTTTTAAGGAGCTGATACCATGCTGCAAATCTACTGTGGAAACGGAAAAGGAAAAACCACTGCCTCTGTAGGCTCTGCCGTAAGGGCTGCCGGAGCCGGTCTTAAAACCGCCTTCATACAATTCCTGAAAGACGGCACCTCCTCAGAGATCGCAATGCTGAAAAAACTTCCAGGAATGATTGTACTTTACACAACTGCCTGCGACAAATTCACATTCCTGATGAATGATGAAGAGAAAGAGGAAGTACGCCGCCGCCACGATCAGCTCTTGTCCCAGGCAGAAAGTCTGCTGTCAGAGGGACTTGATGTACTTATCCTTGACGAGTTCAATGCCGCATACAAGCTTGGCCTTATGAATAAGGAGACTGCTTTACAGCTCATCCTTTCAAATAAGAACAGGGCTGAAATAATAATCACCGGACGTGAGCCTGCTCCGGAATTTACAGAAGCTGCCGACTACATAAGCGAGATCTCAGCCGTGAAACATCCTTATGAGCACGGTATATCTGCAAGAAAAGGAATCGAATACTGAAAAAGTGACCGGAACAGCATTGCGGCTGTTTCCGGTCTTTTTAATGTATTCAGTTTTCCTTATCTCCAATAAGGAAATTCCTCGTCTCATTGATAAAGGCGATATCCCTTTCGTTAAGGCGTACATTCGCCCTGCTCTTTGAACCGTCAGGAAGCTCCACTGTTAATTCGACTACCGTTCCCGGAGTTAGCCTGCCGGACATTATCTTCAGGTACTGAATGAGCTTAGGGTGATCTCCCCTGAATATGCCAAACATATTTTTAAGCTTCAATAATGATGCCGGATTTAGCATGATAATACCTCCTCTCTATTTTATATCTCGTTTCAGTATCAGCTGTGCACAGATACCTGTGAAGGCTCCTGCGATGCAGCCTGCAACTATCAGCACCGGATAATACACAGTCACTGCAAATGACCTCAGCGCAATAACCGCTACTGCCATTTGTCCCGTATTATGGAGCATTGCACCTATAATACTGCAAAGCCAGATGTACTTCACAGGTACCACCCTCCTCAGCAGCAGCATTCCGCCAAGACAGCACATCGCACCGGCGAAGCTGTATATCAGCGCTGAGAAATTGGTGCTGAAGATCGCCCCGAGTATTACTCTTGTCAGCACCATAAGGAATACTTCTCTGCCGCTGAAACGGTATACCGCATACACTGTTATTATGTTCGCAAGCCCCAGCTTTACTCCCGGAACAGGTATTATATCCGGGAAGCGCAGTTCAACTATGAATATTATCAAAGCTGCCGCCGTAAGCATAGACAGCTCCGCAAGTCTCTTCGTTTTCATCCTGCCACCTCACTCCGCAAAGCGTATCATAAGCTTGTGGGGCAGGCATACTATCGGTACATATTCCGAGCGCAGCTCCCCAGTTTTTACACAGGTATGATCCGGACAATCTGCGTCGGTGATACTTATATGACCGTCCTTTATCGTTACTTCATTCCAGCCCTTTTCATCTTCGATGCGGAACGTCCTGTCCTTCTCGGAGTTGAGATCAAGCTTCTCTATGACCTCGCCGTCACGTACTATCTCAACATAAAGCGGTCCATCTGAAGATCTGTCGGGCTCCGAGCCGGGACCGAAAAGTTTGATCGTGGCTATTATTGCCGCAATGAATATCAGTGCAACTGCTGCTATCATCAGCTTCACTCTATCAGGCAACAGGTATCACCTCCGCAGGCATGGAGCTTATATTGCTGAAAACATCAGCTATGCCCTCTGTATAGTATATCCTCTGATCGTCAGTGACGATCACCATATCAAAGTCCTGTCTGCTGCGCCAATAGTCACAGGCAGCAGGATATCCCATTACGAAAAGTGCAGTGGACAAAGCGTCACATTCAATTCCGCTGCTGCCTATCACCGTCACAGAGACTGCTCCGTTATCCGCAGGATAGCCGTCATTTCCGTCAATGATATGCCAGTAGTTATTTCCGTCATCGCCGGTAAAGTACCGCTCATAGTTGCCGGAGGTTATAACAGCCTTCTCACCTACCTCAACTACACACATATCAGTATCCGGCGAAAAGGGATCTCTGACAGCCACCTTCCACAGAGAGCCGTCAGGCTTCGTGCCGAGAGCCTGAACGTTTCCGCCAAGGCTGACTATTGCCGAATCCACACCGCTCTCACGCATTATCTCCATTACCTCGTCACTGGTATATCCCTTCGCAAGCGCTCCCGCATCTATCTGATATTTCTCCGGCAGCGTAACTGTGCTGCCATCAAGATGAAGGCTGTGCCAGTCAGTATTTTTCAGCAGCGAGGGTATCTCCTCATCATCAGGGATACGGTACTCGCCGGTAGTGAATCCCCAGGCAGAAACCACCGGATACAGGCATACATTCAGTGCCCCGTCAGTATCATCAGATATCTCCAAAGCCTTTTTCAGAATAGCAGCAGTATCCTCGCTGACCTGTACAGGATTTCCTCCGGCATGGTCTATCCGCCATATATCACTGTTCTCATTGGTGACAGAAAGCTCTTCCTCAAGTACGCTGATACGCTCTCCTGCCTTATCCAGTGCCTCATCAGCATTGCTGCCGTAGGCTTTCAGGGACATGAATGTGTCCATAGCAAAGATGTCACGGCTTGCCGCAGTATCATTAGCTTTACCGGAGCTGCTGTTTGTTCCTCCGCAGCCTGTAAGCAAAAGTGCAGCCAGCATTATGATCCCGCTGATAGTATGTCTCATTATTATCTCCAATCGATTGATAGCACTAACTAACCTTAAATCAATTATGTGGGAGGCTGAAAGCAGCCTCCCCTGCATAGTTATTTTCAGTCGTTATTACTTCTTGAGAAGTGACTTTCCTGTCATCTCAGCCGGCTGAGGTACTCCCATGATATCAAGCATTGTAGGTGCAAGGTCTGCAAGTACGCCGCCCTCGATAAGCTCTCCCTCAACTCCCACAGCGATAAGCGGTACAGGATTTGTTGTATGAGCTGTAAACGGACTTCCGTCAGGCTCCATCATCTTGTCAGCATTACCGTGATCGGCTGTGATGAGAGCAGCGCCGCCCTTTGCAAGGATAGCATCTACCATGCGGCCTACGCACTCGTCTGTAGCCTCAACAGCCTTTACAGCAGCATCAAATATACCTGTATGGCCGACCATATCGCAGTTTGCGTAGTTGAGGATGATAACATCGTACTTGTCGCTGTTAATAGCCTCAAGTACAGCATCGCATACCTCGTATGCGCTCATCTCAGGCTTAAGGTCGAATGTAGGAACATCAGGTGACTTGATGAGGATACGTTCCTCGCCCTCAAACTGCTTCTCCTCGCCGCCGTTGAAGAAGAAAGTAACATGAGCGTACTTCTGTGTCTCAGCGATACGAAGCTGTGTCTTGCCCAGCTTTGAAAGGTACTCGCCCATTGTCATTGTGAGCTGCTCCGGAGGATATGCAACAGATACATTAGGCATTGTTGCATCGTACTGAGCCATGCATACGAAGTTCACATTGAAGAAACCGTTTCTTCTCTCAAAGCCTGTGAAATCAGGATCAACGAATGAACGTGTGATCTGTCTTGCACGGTCAGGACGGAAATTGAAGAAGATAAC
>LVAK01000048.1 GCA_001604035.1 Clostridiales bacterium Firm_05 | reverse complement strand
GGACGATATGCTCCCAAAGCTGCATCATATATCAATCCTATCTCGTTAGTTCCAGTACTGTCATAAAGTCTGAATCCAGCTCCTTCAAGCTCGTTGCCTTCAACTGCAGAAACTTTATATTTAGTATTGTCAACTTCATATGTAAATACCCATACATAATCTTCTGGGGTTTCGCCAAATTCTTCTTCATTTTCGTTTTCGCCAGGGGTATCTCCTGTATCGCCTGAACCTTCTACGTTAGGATTATTTGAGTACTGAAGATTAACCTTGTTAGCGTTTTCATATGTTGTAGCTGCTTCAGCATCTGCTTTCTCCACAGCTGCGTTTTCATTGAGGTGAGCGTTATAAATTACCTCAACAGTAACAGCAGCTTCGTCAGCCCAAGAGCTTTCACCAAGGAATTGCTTGATATCGCCTATTTCAATTGTGAGTGATCCGCCGCCGATAGTTGAGCCTGAATACGAAGGCTCTGTTGCTATGTATCCAGCCTTTTGTGCAGCTGTACGAGTATCTGTTTCACCATCCGGCTTGGCCACATACGCAGTTACATTATTGCCATTAACCTTTACAGATTCTATGCTTTCATATGTTACACCTTCATTCAATGTATCATTGAACTTTACTCTGTATGTATTGTATGAAGCATAATCTGGATCCTGTGCTAATGTTGCAGTAAGCTTGAACTGGAAGCTCTCGTTGATAGCGTGGTCAGCAGTCTCGCCCCAGCCATCTGTTGCACCGGCTTCTGCATCATCTGTTTCATCATGTACCTGCTTATCTACAGTAGGCTTTGAATTCTTGATAGCGATCTCTGTGGTTCCGGCAACCTGTATGATCCATGCTGACTTAGCATCATCTTTGCCGTCAAGATTTGTAACATCCTTGATAAGGTAATATCCGTCTGCAAGCCCTGTTATTGATGCTGTTCCGCCAGAAGATACTACATCTTCACATGCTTTTGTTGAACTTGGTGTGATCTTTTCGATGATCGCTCTTGCTCTCTCAGAATCTGTACCTGTAAGAGCTGTGATCGCATCGATAGTATCACTTGGAACTAAAGCCCCTGCTGTAGCAGCAGTATCATCATAAGAGGTTATTCCTGTTCCCCATCTGAGGTTAGTGAACGTTCCATCCGTAAGATCTCCGGTAAATATCTGATATACTTCAAATGTGTGATTCTCTGTGGTTGAGATATTGTTGATAGTGATATTTGCCGCACTTGCAGAAACGGGTGTCATAGCCACACAAGCAGTAAGTGTCAGAGCGGCTGCCATTGCTAAAAATCTCTTAGTATTTTTCATAATCATTCTCCTTTACAAATAAGTCGTGTCCTGCTGCCGCCGCAAAAGACGGCAGCAGAACTGGTTTATATACATCCTTTAGATCAAATTTGCCTACCGCATCCACGGCGCTTGAAATATACAAATCCGGCTGCTGCAAGAAGCATCATCACACCTCCTGCCATATAGATTTTAACAGTTCCCTGACCGCCGGCCTCAGGGAGCTCGACCTCTTCTGTCTGAACAGAAGAATTCGTGAGATCAAGGTTTGTTATGCCATCGTTAAGTGGAGTACCGCCCTGAGCTGTGCTGTAGGAAACAGGGATATAAGCTCCGGTGCTTTCTTCCTTGATGAAGTAACGGTAGGTATTTCCGTTTCCGTCAGTCTTAGGAAGATCATTCAGTGTATTGCTCCACCAGTTATTGTCTGCTGAGATAGTTATATCAGCTACCTTTTCTGCGGTAGCAGGGATATTGCTTTCGGCTTCGCTCACTTCAACATTTACAGTGAATGTAAGTGTCTGACCTGCATCCGTTATAGTTATTTCAGTTGAACCAACTTTCTCGCCTGTCCTTACAGTATGAGTATCAGAATCATAATATGCAACATCGTGATCGGTAGAAGTTCCGCTTGAAGCTCCGACTACATTCACAACAGGAATGCTGCTGTTTACTCCTGATGTAAGATTAGTAGGAGTAATATCACTGCCATTATAGGTTACCAGCATCGGTCTGATATGGAGTGTGACCTCATCGGAAGCTGTGCCTCTTGATGCAACGAGAACAACATCTGCATTTTCAACATTTGCTGTGACATTGTTTCCGCTGATAGTGACCTTCTCACTGTCACCGGAGTTCTTAACGCTCCATGTAACGGCGTCAGTGAATGTCGGATCAGTTGAAAGGTTTGCGGTCATGCCGTTGTGGATTATCTCCGGTTCAACTTCTGCACTGAAAGCCTTGCTTGATACGTTGAATGTTATTGTATCGCTTACGCCTCCGTGTGTAGCTGTGATAGTAACATATGTTTCTTCATCAACTTTCTTGAAAGTTACAACACCATTTGATTCAACTGTTGCAACATTTGTATCGCTGCTGCTCCATGATGCCGGAGCATTTGCTGAAAGCGTTAACGATGTATCTTCGGTCTGATCTGTGCTTATACCGGATTTACCGTTGATCGTGAATGGTGATATCGTTATTGGTCTGGTATCTGATGATGCTGAATCCTGTGCCTTTACATATATTGTTCCAGTACCCGATGTAGTTAATACTCCACCTGATGTAATTGTAGCAAAATCATAAGCCGCAGGAGCTCCATTAGAATCTACCAATGACCATGTTACAGTTCCAGTAGAATCAGTTGCTGTAAGTGTTGTTGTATCACCAGCAACTACATCACCCGGATCATCAATTGAAATGGTTACTGTTGGTGTGTAATAGAAGCGGATTTC
>LVAK01000047.1 GCA_001604035.1 Clostridiales bacterium Firm_05 | reverse complement strand
GAAACAGCCGTTGCCGCAGACAGAGAGACTATCTCTGCAATCAGGACAGACCTTGAAGGCATCGGCACAAACCTCCGCAACAATAATTCTGCCATAGATAAGCTCTCGGCAGACGGTGAGTTCGTCAAGCTGAAGCTGTCAGGCGTTGACCGCAGGCTCGGAAAGCTCTCTGCAGCAGCTCCTGCTGAAAATACACCGGGCGCTCCCGCTGAAACAGCAGTGCCTGAACAGGCCGCAGATTCAGATTATGAGAGTATAGATTACTTTGACTTCGAGAACAACTTCCGTGGATCCATAGAGAGCATAAAGAAGGCGCAGTCATTCTACCTGAGATATTTCACCGACAAGAAGAATGTCGTGGATATAGGCTGCGGCAGAGGAGAATTCCTCTCACTCATGAAGGACAACGGCATAAACGCCTGCGGAGTGGACATATACGAGCCCTATGTGGAATACTGCAACAATCAGGAGCTCAACGCTGTTTGCGGAGACGGTGTAGCCTATCTTGCAAAGCAGGATTCGGTTGACGGAATATTCGTGGGACAGGTGGTGGAGCACCTCCAGCCATGGCAGATAATCAGACTCTGCAATACCGCATACGAAAAGCTCTCAGACGGCGGATGCATAATAATCGAAACGCCGAACCCAACTTCCCTTGCGATATATACCAACGCATTCTATATAGATCCTTCCCATATCAAACCGGTACACCCCCTCACTATGAAGTACTATCTTGAAAAAGCCGGTTTCAGGGACATTGAGATAATCTATACCGAGGCAAGCCGTCCGCCTTACGAGATACCGGAGCTGCAACTCCGTGACGGCGAGAATACAGAGGAATTCAACAAGGCTATGAAGCAGGTATCAGAGCTTCTCTACGGCAGTCAGGACTATGCTGTAGTTGCCGTGAAAGGATAAAAAATGGAGAATATCAATATCGAAGAGATAATGGCGCAGATAAAGCGTGAGATAAAGGAAAAGGGACTTACTCCCGATATGCTCAGCTTTGAGGACGTTCCCTACAGCAAGCCTGTACAGGTAACACGGGAAGGAGGCTCCTCCCTTGCTGACGCAGACGACGCCCTTGCACATATGAACGCTCATTACTACGTTCAGCCATATAAGCCTCTTGCAGGAAACCCTCTCAAGGTATTTTTCAAGAAGGTCATCCGCAAGCTCACAAAGTTCTACGTAGAGCCGGTCGTATTTGAACAGAACGAATTCAATGCCAATACAGTCAGTGTGCTGAACACTTTCCGTGGAGCTATAGACGGACAGTCACAGCATGATGACAGTGAGCTCACAGGCAGGATAGAGACTCTTGAGCTTGCACAGAAGGAGCTGCTCAGAAGACTTGACAAGCTTGAGCGTGAGAATTCCGAACTCCGCCAGGCTCTTGAAAAGCAGGAGGAAGCATGAGGATAATACAGCTCCTGCCTACCATGTCCTTTGGGGACGCTATAGGCAACGACACTATCGCCCTTAAAGGCGCTCTCAGCGATATGGGATTCGATACCGGCATCTACGCTGAAAATATTGATAAGCGTCTGCCATCCGATATCGCAAAGGGTATCGACAAGCTCCGTGGACTGAAGGAAGATGATATCATCCTCTATCACAAGTCCACAGGAACAGAGCTGACATTCAAGCTGGACGAATTCAAAGGACGGAAGATAATGGTGTATCACAACATCACTCCTCCGGAATTTTTCCGTCCCTACAGCACAGCCGCAACTGCTCTTACCGAGTACGGCTATAAGGGAGTAGACTTCCTGAAGGACAAGGTGGAATACTGTCTTGCGGATTCATCCTATAACAAAAACGAGCTGATACGAATGGGATACACCTGTCCCATAGACGTAAGGCCGATACTTATAAAGTTCGACGACTACAAGCAGGCTCCTGACAAGGCACTGATAAAAAAATACAGCGACGGCAAAAAGAACCTGATATTCGTGGGACGCATCGCTCCAAACAAGAAACAGGAGAACGTTATCCGTGCATTTTACCAGTACCGCAGGCTGAACCCTGATTCAAGGCTGATACTGGTAGGCTCTTATAACGGCATGGAGAACTATTATCAGAGGCTTGTGAAATATGCGGCTGCACTTGGCATCGCAGACGATGTCATATTCACCGGCCACATAAAGTTCAGCGAGATACTTGCGTGGTACACGATAGCAGACGCATTTGTCTGTATGAGTGAGCATGAGGGCTTCTGTGTGCCCCTTGCCGAGGCGATGTTCTTTGATGTACCGATAATTGCCTATGATACCAGCGCTATTTCCGATACTCTCGGCGGGAGCGGAGTGCTTCTCGATGATAACGATCCGGTATTTGCAGCGAGAGTTATCGACCGTGTACTCAGTGACAATGAGCTGAGGGAGCATATACTTTCCGGTCAGCGCAGGAGGCTTGAGGACTTCTCCTACAACAGGATAAGAGACATATTTGAGAAGCAGATAAAGAGCTTTATCAATAAATAATAACGTATGCATAGAGCACCTTCGTGTACTGGGACGCTGTCCCAGACTCTGCAAGGGCTGTCCGCCATTGACCTGACCAAAGGGATACATTCCCTTTGGAATCCCATTATTTGTGGATAATGTCTATTATCCTCTGAAATAACCTAAGAAAAGAGAAAACACAATGAAAAAGATAGGATTCGTCATCCCATGGTACGCCGACGGCATCCCCGGCGGCGCCGAAATGGAACTGCGTGAAGTCACAGGCCATCTCCGCAGCGCCGGTGTGGGACTTGAGATACTCACTACCTGTGTTAAAGAGTTCGGCTCGGACTGGAGCAGGAACTACTACAAGGAAGGTCTCGACAAGACCGTAAACGGCATAACTATTCGTCGCTTCAAGGCTAAAAAAAGAGATACCGAAGCCTTTGACGCAGTAAATGCAAAGCTTATGAGCAGGACGCCCATTACTCCGGAAGAGGAGGATATTTTCCTCTCGGAAATGGTGAACAGTCCTGATCTTTACAAATATATCGATGAACACCAGAACGAGTATTCCCTGTTCGTATTCATTCCCTATATGTTCGGCACAACATATAACGGAGCAATGGTCGTTCCGGAAAAATCCGTGCTCATCCCCTGCTTCCATGACGAAGCATATGCCTATTTGAGCCGCTTCAAGGAATTATTTCCCAGAACTGCCGGCATGGTCTTTAACGCAAGGCCTGAGGCAGAGCTGGCAGAAAAGCTGTACGGATTCTCCAAAAGCGGCACAAAGACAATAGTCATGGGCATAGGCATGGATACGGACATCGTTCCCGATCCTGCCGCATTCCGTGAAAAATTCGGCATAAACGAGCAGTTCATACTCTATGCCGGACGTAAGGACGAGGGCAAGAACGTCCACACCCTTGTGAAATATTTCGCAGAATACCTGAAGCGCCGCAGCGATACAGACCTGAAGCTGGTACTCATCGGCGGCGGCGAGATAGATCTCCCCCAGAAGCTTGTCCGTGAGGGACGTATCGTTGACCTTGGATTTGTAGACAGACAGGACAAGTACAACGCTCAGGGTGCTGCGGAGTTCCTCTGTCAGCCCTCAAAGAACGAGAGCTTCTCGCTGGTCATCATGGAGAGCTGGCTCTGCGGAAGGCCTGTGCTGGTACATGAGGAATGTGCGGTTACGAGGAACTTCGTATCCGAATCCAACGGCGGACTGTATTTCGGCAATTACTTTGAGTTTGAAGGCTGTACAGATTATATCCTCAGCCATAAGGATATCGCATGGAAAATGGGCAGCAACGGCCGTGAATACGTGCGTAAGAACTTTGACTGGGACGTTATAGTAGATAAATACAAGAAATTTTTTGAAGAAGTATCCGGAGAGGATGAAGAATGAAAAAGATCGCATTGGTAAATCAGCGCTACGGCCTTGAAGTCAACGGCGGCTCTGAATACTATACACGGCTTATCGCAGAGCGCCTCACAGGCGAATATCAGGTGGATGTCATAACCACAAAGGCAATGGACTATACCACATGGGAAAACAGCTATAATGCTGATGAAGAGGATATCAACGGTGTCCACGTAAGGCGCTTTCCTGTGGAGAAGTGCCGTGCAAAGGACTTCAACCAGTACAACGGCGAATATCTTGCAAAGCTCTCCGCCGGACAGGCTGACGAGAGCGCCGAGAAGGTTTGGTTTGAGAAGCAGGGGCCTTATTCACCTGCTGCCGTGGAGTACATCTGCTCCCACAATGACGAATATGACGCATTCATCTTCGTGACGTACCTCTACTATCTTACTGTCATGGGTATGCCGGAGGTGGCTGAGAAGTCAGTTTTCATCCCCACAGCCCACGAAGAGCCGTTCATCCACTTCAAAAGCTTTGAGAGGATATTCCGTCTGCCGAAAGCATACGTTTTCCTGACGGATGAGGAGAAAGCCCTTGTGCAGGGACTTTTTCACACCGAAAACATCCCCTGCAAGGTAATGGGAACAGGAGTTGATATCCCCTGTCAGCCGGACGAAAAGGCATTCCGTGAGAAATACAGCATCATCGATGACTATATCATATACGTCGGACGAATTGACGAGGGCAAGGACTGCCCCATGCTGTTCAGATACTTCATGGAGTACAAGAAGCGCCGTCCCGACAGCAGCCTGAAGCTCGTACTTATGGGCAAGCCGGTATGCGAGATACCGAAACACAATGATATCCTGAGTCTCGGCTTTGTCAGCGAAGAGGACAAGTTCAGCGGTATTTCCGGAGCAAAAGCTCTTGTTCTGCCATCAAAGTTTGAGAGCCTTTCAATATCGGTGCTGGAAGCAATGACGCTTTCCGTACCTGTCATAGTAAACGGCATCTGCGAGGTGCTGAAAGGCCACTGCCTCAAGAGCAACGGCGGCCTCTACTATATGAACTACTTTGAATTTGAAGGCATACTCGACTATATCTTCACCCACCCGGCAGAATACTCCGCAATGAGGAGCAACGCAAAGGACTATATCGATAAAAACTATCGCTGGGAAGTAATAATGAAGAATTTCAAGGAGGTCATTGACAGCATATGAGCGAAAAAGCTAAGAAAAAACTGTCTCTTCCGTCATTCGGACCGCAGGAAATAGTTACACTGCTGTTCGCAGCGGCTATATTCCTGATAAATTTCCGTGTCGTAGGAAAATGCTACAATCCCTTCGTTTTCAACGATGAAATGGGTTACTGGACTCACGCCTCCGTAATGGCAGGCTATGACTGGACAGGCGTATCCAACGGCCTTGCATGGTATTCCTACGGCTACAGCTTCATGCTCGCACCGATAATGAAGCTGTTCAGCGATCCTGTTGATATGTACCGGGCTGCACTGATACTGAACATAGTAATGGAAGTGCTTGTGTACTTTATGTACATATACATCATCCGCTTTCTTGCTCCTGAGCTCAAAAAGATACCTGCTTCACTGATCTCAGCCACAGCAGTACTTTACACCTCATATCAGCACAATGCAGGCATAGCATTTTCCGAAACCGCCCTGCTGTTCGTGACCACTCTCACCGCATTCACACTGGTAAGGGTACTGAAGAAGCCTTCTTACCTGAATCTTGGCTGTCTCGGAGCAGTCAGCGCTTACCTGTTCATGGTACATAACCGCACCATAGGCATCGTTGCCTCAGTGGTTCTGGTCGTTTTCCTTGCAGTCATATTCAAAAAGATAAAGCTCCGCCATGCTGCAGTGTTCCTTGGTGTACTTGCTATGGGCTTTGTTGCAGACAAGCTAATCCGCCACCACCTTGAATCCATACTCTGGTATTCCGGTAAAGCCGGCGGAAATGACTCGGAAAGCATCCTTTCAAAGCTCAGGAGCAGCGTTTCCTCAACAGCCAACTTCAAGAGGATGATGTCACTTTTCGTTTCACAGGCATTTGCAGCCTTTGTTTCCACATTCGGCATTGCGCTGTTCGCATTGTGGGCTATTCTCCGCAGGATGTTTGAGAACGCTGCTCTGTCTGTAAAGGCCGCTGCAAAGCATAAGAAAAGGCAGGCTGTCCGTGCAATCAACAGCCAGTTCTTCATGCTCCTGTTCATATTCTGCGCCTTCATTTCCACATGGCTCATAAGCAGCGTGTTCATGTTCGAGTTCCAGCGTATCGACCACATAGTATATACAAGGTACTATGATATCACGATAGGCCTTCTTATAATCACCGGCCTTTACTATATGTACCATGCCAATAAGGCTGACTTTATGTTTGCAGCGGTAATGCCGTTCATAATGCTTGCCGGAGCAAACCGTGCTGCCGGACTTTTCAACAGCGTAGGCATAAAGATATTCAGCCGTGTCTGCTCCCCCGGTCTGGGAATGTATTACCATGCCTTCGAGAACAACTACTACGCCTATGCAATGACCGCAGCGGCAATGTTCGGTGTTCTCATGTTCATAATGCAGATAAAGAAGCATGATATCGGCCTCTATCCTGCCGCACTCATCACCACCGCAGCTTTCATAGTCTTTACCTCAGACGCAAGAGAGGATATCCGCAACAACCAGAGAGTATACAAGGGAGACCGTGAGCTTGTATACCGCGTGAAGGACATGGAGCCTGAACACATATACATTGCCCCCGACGTAGGAACATTCGCATCATTCCTCCAGTTCATGATGAAAGATGTGAAGGTCGAATACGCAAATCATCCGGAAAGACTCAGCGAGGACGCACTCATCTTCGTTGACAAACGGAATATCATTGAGATGCGTGACTATGAGATAATCGACCGCTCCGACAGGCACCTGCTTGTGCGCAATACCAAAACTGCTGCCGATGAGGATTTCCACCTTCCTCTCTCGTATATGTACACCTTCGACTCTGATATGTACATAGCCGATGAGGATATGATAAAGAGTGATCCCGACAACAATTATCTGTGCTACGGCCCGTATCTTGGCTTTGACGCAGACCAGTACACCCTCACCCTTGATATGACTGTACTTGAAAATACCGCCGAGAACATCGGCTTTGCGGAGGTCAAGAGCAATTCCGTGAACACTGTATACGACCATGTGGAAATAACTTCGGACATGGTCAAAAAAGACGGCAGCATAAGCCTTGATCTCGGCGCAAATGTTGGAGTGCCGGTAAGCGACATGGAAATAGTAGTATTCCTTTATGATCCTAAAGCTGTATCGATGCAGCTCAATTCAATAGAAGTAAACACGGAGGACTGAAAATATGAAGCTTATAATACAGATACCCTGCTATAACGAGGAGGAAACTCTCGAACTGGCATATAACGACCTTCCACGCCATATAGACGGTATCGATACAATAGAATACCTCATCATAAACGACGGAAGCAAGGACAATACTGCTGCAAAGGCAAAGGAGCTGGGCTTCCACCACATCGTATCCTTCAAGCAGAACAAGGGACTTGCAAAGGGCTTTATGGCAGGAATAGATGCCTGCCTCCACCTTGGAGCTGACATAATTGTCAACACCGACGCTGATAACCAGTACTGCGGTGCAGATATCGAGAAGATCGTCCGCCCCATAATCGACCGCAAGGCAGATATCGTCATCGGCGAACGCCCAATTGATGATACCGAGCACTTCTCATGGAAAAAAAAGAAGTTCCAGCACCTTGGAAGCTGGGTAGTACGAGTTGCCTCAGACACAGATATCCCTGATGCTCCCAGCGGATTCAGAGCCTACTCCAGAGAGGCAGCTCTGAGACTCAATGTTGTAAATGCGTATACATATACCCTTGAAACCATAATACAGGCAGGCAACAACAAGACTGCCATGACTTCTGTGCCCATAAGAACAAATCCTGAGACACGTCCTTCAAGACTTTTCTCAAGTATGTGGAAGTACATGAAGCGCTCCTCAACAGTTATCACACGTTCATTCGTAATGTACAAGCCGCTGAAATTCTTCATGACTATCGGCTCAATACTCATGCTTGCCGGAGCAGCTCTCGGAATAAGGTTCCTGATACTCCTCGGTATGGGCGAGGGCGACGGACATATCCAGTCCCTCATCCTCACGGCTATATTCATAATGATGGGATTCCAGACCATTACCATAGGCCTCCTCGGAGACACTATCGCCTCCAACAGAAAGATCCTGGAGGACGTTCAGTACCGTGTGAGAAAAATGGAATGTGAGAGCGGCAAGCCTGCCGACCTTATATACTCCAACGGAAAAGCTGAGCAGGAGAAGGCAGAATGAACGGTTTCAAGAACATAAAAGGTAAGAAGATACTCTACATAGCCACAAAGAACAGTGACTACCTCCGTCTCACTCAAGAGATAAGGATGCTCCGTGAGCAGGGTAATGAGGTAACAGAGATATCCTGTCCTTCAAAGAACTACCTGAAGCGTGTCCTGCACGTATGGAGAAAAGTTCTCTTCACCAGCGTATCCGGATATGATATGGTATTCGTAGGCTTTGCGCCCCAGCTCATTCTTCCCCTGTTCAAAAGGAAGCTGAAAAAGAAGCCGCTGGCAATAGACTTCTTCATCTCGCTGTATGACACCTTCTGCTATGACAGAAAGAAGTTCCGTCCCAAGAGCATACCCGGAAGGCTGCTGAGGCGTCTTGACAGGAAAACTCTTGCCGCCGCTGATATGGCAGTATGCGACACAAAGGCTCACGGCCGCTATTTCTGCAAGGAATTCGGCTTTGACGCCGAGAAGATGAATGTGCTGTATCTTGAAGCTGATACCAGCATATACTACCCCCGTGAGACTGCTCAGAGCGATGATTTCACCGTACTTTACTTCGGAAGCGTGCTCCCGCTCCAGGGAGTTGAAGTGATACTCAAGGCAATAGATATCCTCAAGGATGAAAAGGGACTGCGCTTTATATTCGTTGGCCCTCTTGGTGAAAACAATGCCCGTACCGGTGAGAATATCACGGAGTACATAAACTGGCTCTCACAGGATGAGCTTGCCGGAAAGATAGCCTCCGCCGACCTGTGTCTGGCAGGACATTTCAACGGAAGCATTATGAAGGCAAAGCGCACCATCCCCGGAAAAGCCTATATCTACCACGCAATGGGAAAGCCCATGATACTGGGCGACGGACCTGCCAACCACGAGCTGTTCAAGGAAGACGGCAAAAGCGTTTATTTCTGCAATATGAGCGATCCCGAGGCTCTTGCAGAGCTTATACTTAAAATAAAAAGGCAGGAGAAGCCATAACATGAAAAAAGCCATAAAGATCGCCGGAAATATCCTTATGATAGCCGCACTTGCCTTTGTGGTGAAAAAGCTGCTGGATATGGATATAAGCCCCTCTGATTTCCGCTCGCCGGAGGTCATTTCCGCACTTATAATCGGAACTGTCATGCAGACGGGTATAATCATAATATCATGTATCCCCTGGCTCATGTTCACACGTTCCCTTTCAGGAGTGAAGATACCCTATTCCTCGGCAATGCCGGTCTATACACAGTCAAATCTGTACAAGTACCTGCCCGGAAATGTATTCCAGTATGTCGGCAGGAACAAGCTTGCAGCAGATATGCAGATAAGCCATGTGGATGTAGCCTGTGCAACTGTGCTGGATGTGCTTTTCTGCGTGCTGTGGACAGGTATGATCTCAGTAATACTCCTTGGCAGCAAAATAGCCGAGCTAATGGGAAAGTACGGCCGCAACCTCCTTATAACAGGTGCAGCCGGAGTGATACTGCTCCTGCTGCTCATAGCTGTGATAAGGCTGAAATTCAGGGACAAGGTCGGCTCCTATATATCACGCTACTCCAAGGCCTTTGAAAAGGAGAACAGACCGCAGCTCCTATTCGGTATATTCTATTATTTCGCCCACAACATCGTTTCAGCAGGTATGTATTTCATCTGCCTGAGACTGGTGATCGGCGGAGGATATGAGCTGTCCGAGCTTCTTACACTTACAGGAGCTTTCATGTTCGCATGGATAATCGGATTCGTTACGCCAGGAGCTCCCGGCGGCATCGGTATCCGTGAGGGAGTAATGCTGTTCGTATGCGGAGACGAACACTCCGACAAGATCATACTTTTCGTGCTGGTAATGCGTATAGCCTCTGTGCTTGCGGACGTAACAGCTTTTGCAATAGGAAAAATATATGAAAACAGGAAACTGAAAGCCTGACAAACTAAGGGAGGAACTTCTGCGGAAGCTCCTCCCTTTAATAATGCTTTATTTCTTCACCCGGCATAGATTTGCCTCGCCGGAATTGAATCTTCTGATCTCTCCGTCAGGCATTTCCACCATAAGATTTGCGTTGTTATCGATACCAACAGCGCTGCCGGTAACAGTAACCCCGCCCACATTTGCAGTTATGAGCTTGCCTGTAAGGTACTCTCTGCGCCTGTATTCCGGCAGGAACTTTCTTGTCTCCACACTGTCCAGCCAATATTCGAGCCTGTCCAGAAGCTCCGCACAGAGCTCGTTGCGGTCAGGTCTTACGCCGGTCTCATCTTCTATGGATGTGGCTATACTGCTGAGCTCATCATCAAAAAAGCCCTTAACGCTCCTGACATTTATCCCTATGCCAATAACTGCATACTCAAGAGACTTCATTTCCAGTCCCATAGATGCCTCAGTAAGGATACCGCATATTTTCTTTCCGTTGATATAAAGGTCGTTCACCCATTTGATGCTGACATCACGTCCGCACAGCTTTTCAACAGCTTCGGCGGCAGCAACCGCTGCGGCGGCTGTAATGAGCCCGGCGTTTTCCACACTTATCTCCGGACGTATCACAACGCTTATATATACTCCCGTACCGGAGGGAGATATGAAGCTTCGCCCAAGCCTGCCCTTGCCCATAGTCTGTCTGTCGGCTATGACAACTGTACCATGAGGCGCTCCGGCAGCCGCTTTTTCCTTTGCATCATTATTAGTGGATCCGGTTTCATCCAGAACGAAGATATTTCTGCCGAGGCTCCGGGTATTCAGCTTTGAGGAGATAAATCCGGCAGAAAGGCGGTTGTTGTCCTGAGACATACGGTAGCCTTTAGACGCAATGGATTCTATAGCGTACCCTTCCGCTTCAAGAGACTTAACAGCTTTCCACACTGCATTCCTGCTGACTCCAAGCTGTTCTGCAAGAGCTGCACCTGATATATAGCCGCCGTTATTTTCGGCAAGCGTTTTTATAAGAGCCTCTTTGACGTTCATACGCAATACCCTCCTGATGATAACTATGGAACTATTTTACCATATATCAGGGATAAAAGCAAGTTTTTTCACCTGACCTATTTTATCTCCGTTATCTCACAGCCGGTATAGTAATGCCGGAGTATATCCTTCCAGCTCTTTCCGTCAGCCGCCATTGCCGCAGCGCCGTACTGGCTCATGCCCACACCGTGGCCAAATCCACGGGTGGTGAACACCGTCTCCTCACCCTCGCAGCGCACCTCAAAGCAGGCAGAACGCAGTCCGAGAGCAGAACGCAGCTCGCTTCCGGTAACTTTTTTATCGCCTGCCGAAGCAGTAAGTACAGTACCTGAATCCGAGATCTCATCTATGGCTATCCACTCCGCCGTATTATCCGGCAGCACTATCTCCGGAAAGGCAGAGGTCAGCTTCTCCCGGAGGACATCTCTGCTGTACCGGACTTCTTCCCTGTATTTAGGAGCAGAGCGGTCATATCCGCTGTCAACGGGTACAAGATAATCCACCGCAGCTCCCCAGACATTCTCAGCGCTCTCCGTTCTTCCCGACGACATGGAATGGAAAGCGGAGATTATAGGCTCGTCCTCATAGGTTATGATATAAGGCATTACCTCATCGGCAGCCTCAGATATCTTTTTATAGCTTTCATCAAAGCTGCTGCCAAAGCACTGCCGGGCTTGTTCGGCAGTAAAAAAGCCCTGATAGACTGAGGTGTCATTGGAAAAATCCGCCCCCTTTAATCCCGGCTCCGGAGCCTTTCTCTCACGTCTGCGCTGTCTTTCAGCATAGGTATGCGCCGCCACCGCCTGTGCTTTCAGTGCCTCGCTGTCAAAAGAAGCCGGCATTTCAGCACACACAGCTCCGAT
>LVAK01000002.1 GCA_001604035.1 Clostridiales bacterium Firm_05 | reverse complement strand
TTTTGTAGCTGCATCACGCATTGCAGCAGCACAGCCTGTAATTTCGTCTATGGTCTCAGCCTTTGTGCTTTTAGTGGAAAGAGCTGAGAGGAAAGCAGCATTCTGTGTAGGAGTTGTCTCGCCGGCCATTATCTCTGAGATAACTGTGTATGCCTCATCGTATGTCAGATCCTGCTTGTCAACGATCTTTGCAATTGCTTCTTTGATCATAATAATTACCTCCTGATATATTATAGTTCAATAAAATTCTTAAGCATTATCTTTCCGTCAGGAGTCATAATGGACTCCGGATGGAACTGTACGCCGAATATCGGATACTCCTTATGCTGGACAGCCATTACCTCTCCGTCATCTGCCAGAGCAGTTACTTCGAGGCAGTCAGGCAATGTGGAAGCATCTGCGGCAAGAGAATGATATCTTGCAACGGGAGCGCCCTCGTTTATGTCCTTAAACAGCGGACAGTTTCCTATAAAGCTTATAACGGACTGTTTGCCGTGCATGAGCTTTTTAGCGTAGGTAACGGTTGCGCCGTATGCTGCACAAATAGCCTGATGTCCAAGGCAGACACCGAGAGTAGGTATCTTCTGGCAGACTGTACCTGCTGCTTCAACGATTATGCCTGCATCCTCCGGGCGGCCTGGGCCGGGGGAGAGGATTATCTTATCCGGAGCCAGCTTTTCGATCTCTTTAACAGTCATCTCGTCATTTCTGATGACCTTTATATCCGGGCTTATCTCTCCTATGAGCTGATAGAGGTTATAGGAGAAGCTGTCATAGTTGTCTATAAGAAGGATCATAATTCTGCCTCCTCTGCAAGTTTAAGAGCGTTGATAACTGCTGCGGCTTTGTTGAGACATTCCTGATGTTCCTTTTCCGGAACTGAGTCTGCAACTATGCCGGCACCGCTTCTTACGAATACTTTTCCGTTTTTTTTGTATGCTATACGGATGGCGATACAGGTATCGAGGTTTCCTGTGAAGTCGATGTATCCTATCGCACCGCCGTAAATTCCTCTTTTATTATTTTCAAGCTCTGCAATGAGCTGGCAGGCTCTTATCTTCGGAGCTCCCGAGAGAGTACCTGCCGGGAGAACAGCACTTACTGCATCCAGCCCGTCAAATTCCTCCCTTATCTCTCCACGGACAGTTGAGCCTATGTGCATAACGTGGGAGTAACGCTCTATGCTGTGGAGCTTTTCGACCTGTACCGAACCGAATTTGCTGATCTTTCCAAGGTCGTTTCTGCCAAGGTCTACCAGCATATTATGTTCGGCAAGTTCTTTTTCGTCAGCCAGGAGACCGGCTTCAAGCTCTTTGTCCTCCTTTTCGGTCTTGCCTCTGGGACGTGTGCCTGCAAGAGGGAAGGTGTGGAGAACACCGTTTTCAAGCTTTACAAGAGTTTCCGGAGAAGCTCCTGCGATCTCAACATCTGTTCCTGAGAAATAGAACATATACGGAGAAGGATTGATAGTGCGGAGCACTCTGTAGGTGTTCAGCAGACTGCCTTCAAATCCGGCACTGAGACGGTTGGAGAGGACTATCTGGAAGATATCGCCCTCGTGTATGTGATGCTTGGCCTTTTCTACCATGTTGCAGTACTGCTCCTTGTTGAAAAGGGGAGTAACATCGGTAGTGAGGTGGCCGGCCGGCTCGTGTTTCCTTTCACCGTTCCTGAGCAGCTCAGCCATTTGCTGGAGCTCCATTTTAGCCTTGTTGTAGCCTGTTTCAGGATCATCCAGCTTCATATTTGCGATGAGGATTATCTTCTGGCGGAAGTTGTCGAAGGCGATGACCTTATCAAAGAGCATGAGGTCAACGTCCTTGAAATTCTCGCTGTCCTCAGTATCGATACGGAGCGCTTTTTCCGAGTAAGCAAGGAAATCGTAGGAGAAATATCCTACCAGTCCGCCGGTAAAGGATGGAAGATAATCGAATTTAGGGCTTCTGTATTTTGAAAGTATCTGTCTGATCTGAATGCTGGGATCATCTGTTGTCATTTTTACGTCACCGATAGTAAGGTCGCTTCCTGCGGCAGTGATCTGGGTTTTGGGATCGTATCCGAGGAATGTATAGCGTCCCCATTTTTCCTTTTCGGCCACAGATTCAAGCATATAGCAGTGTGTGGAAACATTTTTGAGTGTCATGATCGCCTCTATTGGTGTGCAGATATCAGACAATATCTCACAGCTTACCGGGAGAATGTCGTACTTTCCGCTTTCAGCGATCTCTTTAACTTTGTCGTATTCTGGTAAAAACTTCATAAAAAGCACCTCCGGTATCTGTAGGGACAATAAAAAAGCCCCTGACAGATACAAAATATCTGTCAAGGACGAATAATACTTATCCGTGGTACCACCTTGATTCACGGCAGATCGCCGTGCACTCTGAGGATACTAACATATCCCTGATGTTTAACGCACATCTCTACGTTGCAGAATACTCTGGACGCACCCCGGAAGCTGTTGAACCTGATGTATGCCGGAAACCAAATAACCAAATATACACCGGAAGCTCAATCGCTGCCTGATCCATTTGACTGCACCCTCGGAGGTCCATTTGATGACTTGTTTTTCGCCTGACTCTCAGCACCGCAGGCTCTCTGTGGAAGCATTATCACCTTTATCTCCTCGTCAACGGTTTAACTTGATTGTGATTATAACACAGATAAAAGAATTTGTCAATACCTGTGAGATAAATTAAATAAAAAACTTATATATCACTGTTATTTCTTCAGCAGCAGGGCAACTGAATGGGCGGACATTCCCAGCTCTTCTCCGGTAAATCCAAGGTGCTCCTCAGTTGTAGCTTTTACGCTTATCTGTGAGATGTCAACACCGCAGACATTTGCGATATTCTCTCGCATTTTTATAATATGCGGGGCCAGCTTCGGAGCCTGAGCGATTATAGTAGCATCGATATTTCCGATCCTATAGCCCTGCTCATCGATACGGCGGCAGACCTCCTCCATAAGCTTCATGCTGTCAGCGCCTTTGAAGCTGTCATCATTGTCCGGGAAGAGGTGACCAATGTCACCGAGAGCAAGTGCTCCCAGTATAGCGTCCATTATTGCATGGACGAGCACATCTGCATCGGAATGGCCGAGAAGGCCGGTGGTATGGGGGATCTCAACGCCGCCGAGTATAAGCTTCCTGCCTTCTACAAGCTTGTGAACGTCGTAGCCGTGACCAATTCTGAACATACTTAATCCTCCTTTTTTCCCAGGAGGACTTCAGCAATGGCAATGTCCTCCGGAGTGGTTATTTTGATATTGGTATAATCGCCTGTAGTCATAGCGACTTTGCCGCCGATGGCTTCAACGAGCTGGCAGTCGTCAGTGAAATCAAGACCGTGTTCGAGGGCGAAATCGATCCCCTCGAAGTAGAGCTTGCGCTTGAAGACTTGTGGAGTCTGGGTGTTGTACAGAAACTTTCTTGGCGGAGTATCCGTGATAAGGCCGTCCTCAACGGTCTTGATAGTGTCCTTCACCGGAACGCCGAGAGTAGCGCCGCCGAATATGGAAGCGTCCTTTATAGCCTTTCCGATATGCTCAGGCTTCACGAGAGGCCTTGCACCGTCATGTATAGCTATGAGCTCTGTTTCCTTTCCGATACAGCGGACGCCGTTTATGACACTTTCCTGACGGGTAGCTCCGCCGGTGGTGCAGGCTGTAAGCTTAGTGATGCCAGCGGCTTCTGCCTCGGCCTTTATCGCCGGGATATCGCTTTCACGGGCGACTATCACGATCTCTTTTATCTGCTCGCAGTTCTGGAATGCCAGCATAGTAACTCCTATGACGAGCCTGTCTCCAAGAGGGAGGAGGATCTTGTTTACGCCGCCCATTCTTGTGGAATTTCCGGCGCAGACGATAACTGCTGATGTATTCATAATCATATTCCCTTTCAGTCCGCACTTGGCAGTACAGGAGCAGTGCGGATACGGATTTCCGGTATTTTTCTCAGTGTATAGTAGTAGTTGAACAGACCGTCTTCGGTCGATGTATCATTTTCTCCTGTTGCCGGAGGAGCAAATATCCTCAGCAGCATATCTGTGCTTCCGGAGAGATGATCTTCATAGAAAGCCGGCATAAGATCAACGAACTTTGTCTCGGGAGCTTTATAGAACCAGCGGCCGTTCAGCTCAATTATAAGGTTTGAGTCATCCTCGAAATACAGCTCGCAGAAGCAAGGATCACCGTCAAAATGAACAGGGATACCGATACCTTCAGCATCCTCGGAATTGCCCCAGCGCAGAGTTATTGGCAGCTCTGTTTCTTCATGCTGAGTTAAAGCCGGGAGGAAACGGCTGCTGTGGATGATCTTTTTGTAGGTCTGCATAACAGGCTGTTCGATGCCAACACTTTTGTTATTCGGATCTTCAATCTCAAGTCCCAGTCTTCCTCTGTCACGGAACTGATAGAATGTGAAGCCGGTGAACCAGTCTGCTTTATCTTCTTCAAGAATATCACAGAACAGCTTTAACATTTCGGCCTGCTCATAAGGTCCGGTAACATCTCCGTCAGCGTTCAGCTCTGACATGACCATTGGTTTAGCGATGCCGTTATTCAGGTACTTGAAGCGCTCAAAGCTGAGCTTAGTCAGAGTGTAGGTGTCTCGGACTGAGAGGCGGTTGAAGGAATTGCCTCCCTCATCGGCCACATCATACGGCCAGCCCCAGTGGAGGGACATATACTTGTCCACCGACCAGATATCAGCGGTCAGCACCGCCTGGGTGAACTCGTCTTCTTTCTCCATTCTTCCGGTCTCGGGATGTTCGATGCCGCCTATGCAGATTATATTCAGAACATTCGGTGCGTGTTCTTTTATTATACGAGCAGCACGGCAGTAGAAATCAGCGACCTCCTGATAGGTGGCTCTTTTATTAAATGAGAACCAGTTTCCGGTGGCCTCGTGATTGATTCGCAGGAAAACACGTCCGAAAGGTCTGAGGTCATCACCGATAGCGGCAAGGTGCTCATCAGAAACGTGGGGATCGATAGTTATAGTCAGAGTAACATCCTGTCCGTGGCGTCTCACGTCCCTCATTGAAATGAATGGCTCTCCGGAGGTATCTCCGCTGATGCCGCCGGTGTACGGGAAATAATCGTCGTAGGGGTAATCCCACTGGAAGGTGATATTCTCACCGCTGACTGCTTCTGATATACGAGCCGGCCACTGTTCGTCCAGCGGATAATAGCAGTACATCAGGCTTATGCTTCTGAGCGGGCGGCCGAGCTTGTGGAGGATATAATCCTGATCCACGTATTCGCCTCTTTCACTTCCGTCGCCAAGGTCAGCCGCACATACAGCTTTGCCAAGTTTTATTTTATATATATTCACACAGCAGCTCCTTTACTTTTATTGTTGTAATAACATTATAATATAGCATCAGCCTGATGTCAACTTCCTCTTACAGTTACACCATCCCTCCTGTAGAGATAGTATGTGACAAGCCGCTTATAATAGGGGAAATCAGCCTCTGCAATACAGGTATACATGGGAAAGTCCTCTTTTTTTCGTGTGTAGCTGCGGGTAACAATATAGTCCGGATCCCCAGATTCCACATATTCCTTCTGAGCGGTGATCATTTCGTCAAGTCCGGTGTTGTTCTGGCAGAAGTATTTGTATTCCGGTATGGTATCTGCGGCGAGGTAGAAGCCTCCGTCAAGGAAGCCGTAGTTCAGCAGCTTTGCCTCCGGTGTTGCGCTTATCAGTTCGGCAAATTTGTACTGTGGCATCTCAGAGCGCTCGTATTTCATAAGGTACGTATTCGGACTGAGGAGACAGCATCCTGTGATACACAATGTAAGTGTGAAAATATTTGTGACTGCTGCGGGGATACGTATCTTCCATTCTGTGCTTAAAGATGATATCAGCATACCAATTCCGGGAGGGACAAAGGCTGCAAGTGCCAGTGGATAGTACTGATAGCTGGGGTGTCCGGCAAATATCATAAGGAATGATAGCAGCAGCGAAGTGCCGAAATATACCGGCAGCAAGGGCTTTTTTCTGAATAGCGAAAAGGCTGTCCCCAGGTATATCAGTGCGAATCCGGCAGGCAGAAATGTTATAAGGAAGATATAGCCGTCAGCAATATTCATCCAGACCGGGGAAGAGCTTCCGCCGTAGATGAAGATGTTGTCATAGAAATAAACTTCAAGCATACTTCCCAGCGCACCATTTTTAGCAAAGCATAGTATGAACGGCAGCGTTGAGGCTGCAGTACCAAGAATACAGTAAACGGCCGAGTATATGAGCTTGCGGAAGGCCTTTCGGCGTATCTCCATTACGGAGATAACGAGGATGATGCCTGCAAAAGCACCCAGCAGATTGAACTTTGTCATCAGTACAATACCTGCCGTGAAGCCAATGATAAAGGCTTCCCTGCGTGTAAGTGAGCGTTTTTCCATTACAGGTCCGAGTACGCAGTAAAGTCCCCAGAGTATCAGTGGCAGACAAAGCTCCTCGGCGCTGTCACCGTGACAGAAAGCTCCGGAGCTGTAGACTGCAAGGGCAGTCAGCGGCACAGTCCACAGATGATACTTTCCGGAAATGCGTCCCACAGTCAGGAAAGTCAGCCTAAGGAAGAAGAAACAGGCAGCAGTCTCGATAAAGAACATTCCCAGGAAGGAATCAAACGAAATGTATGCGGTAAAAGCATGGAGTATATATATCAGCGGCCCTTTGTGTTCAAAAAGGTCACGATATGGCATCTTTCCGCTGAGCATAGCATTTCCCACGGTCTTATAGCAGTTTGCATCAAGCCAGTCGTTCATAGGATAGAGCGGCGATGACTTAGTGCATATCAGCATTGTGCAGACGGCTGTCAGGAATATGAAGAATGAGCGCTCAGGGCTCAGTTGTGATCTTGTTTTTGTCATAGTCAGCTCCTTTAATGAATGTGATTATATAATACCACATCCTGAAAAATTTTTCAATCCGGGAAAAAATTTCTTTACATTAAAGCGATAATGTGATATAATATTATCCGTTAAGAAATTTTCTTAGGAGGAATGTCAAATGAGCAAAGTAAGAATCGGAATCGCAGGCTACGGCAACCTTGGCAGAGGCGTTGAGCTTGCTATAAGACAGAATGACGATATGGAACTGGCTGGTATCTTCACCCGCCGTGATCCTTCAACAGTAAAGCCGCTCACCGCAGGTGCAAAGGTATTCAGCCTCGATGACGCAAAGAATATGCAGAATGATGTCGATGTAATGATTATCTGCGGAGGAAGTGCTACTGATCTTCCTAAGCAGACACCAGAACTGGCTAAGTATTTCAATGTTATCGACAGCTTCGATACCCATGCACGTATCCCTGAGCATTTTGCAAACGTTGACAAGGCTGCAAAGGATAACGGACACCTTGCATTTATCTCACTTGGCTGGGATCCGGGCCTGTTCTCGCTTAACAGACTTTACGCAGAGTCTATCCTTCCTAACGGCAAGAGCTATACATTCTGGGGAAAGGGCGTAAGCCAGGGACATTCAGACGCTATCCGTCGTGTAGAAGGCGTTAAGAGAGGAATACAGTATACTGTTCCGATAGAGTCTGCAATGGAGGCAGTACGCTCCGGAAGCCAGCCTGAGCTCACAACTCGTCAGAAGCACCTCAGAGAGTGCTGGATAGTTCCTGAGGAGGGAGCTGATCTTGCTAAGATCGAAAACGATATAAAGACTATGAAGAACTACTTCGATGAGTACGATACAACAGTAAACTTCATCACAGAGGAAGAGTTCGATGTTGTTCACAACAAGATGCCTCACGGCGGATTTGTAATGAGAAGCGGACTCACAGGTGACGGAGAGAAAACACATCAGATGATAGAGTATTCACTGAAGCTTGAGTCAAATCCTGAGTTCACAGCAAGCGTTCTCATATGTTTTGCAAGAGCACTCAGCCGTCTTAAGGCAGAGGGCGCTACAGGCTGCAAGACTGCATTTGACATTGCTCCTGCATATCTTTCAAAGCTCTCACCTGAAGAGCTCAGAGCATCAATGCTTTGATGATATAAGTGTAAAAGCTCCTGTAGAGATGATCCTACAGGAGCTTTTGGGTTATCGACTGATGAGAGAATTATTCCCTGAAACGACGCAATACAGCCAACTCTACTGACGGTAGAGCGGTAGATATGCCTGTAAACGAACGGTAGAGCCTGTCTTGCAGGAGGCGGTTGACTGTTGGGGAGATACATGTTATACTTAGAATATAAGGTCAGTGCTTTCTTCCGGTCCTTATGCCAGACCAGAGCATGATGATAACCTGACCAGGCAATCCTGTAAGGAAGAGCAGCGGCATATTTGCTCCGGCAATGAGAAGTGTGAGATACACGGCCAGGAGCAGGCTCCACATCAGCAGTGATACTATAAGGAAATTCCTGTGTACATTGAACCATACAGAGTTGAGCACCAGCCAGACTATGAGAGAAGCCGGGACTGCGTATATCACCGAGAGCCAGTGTACATCGGAGCTTTTATCAATGGCATTTATAATGACAAAAGCTATGCAGGCCACAAGCCAGACAAGCATTATGCTCATGCCGGTAATGAAGCCACGATTTTTGGATGAGAGATCCTGCACTGTGTTTTCAGGCAGCTTTTCCTCTGCAGCAGAGGCCTTGTGTTCAGCGGAGATAAGGTAATCGACTGAAACTCCGAAGCAGTCTGCAATGGCCTTAAGGACGGTTATATCCGGAAGTGATTCCCGGCGTTCCCATTTTGAAACGGCCTTGTCGGTATAATTCAGTTTTTCAGCAAGCTCAGCCTGTGTCATGCCTTTTGAACGGCGGAGCTGAGTAATATTATCTGCGATGACGGATTTGAGGTCGTTCATTGTCTTCGCCTTCTTTCGGGTATTATTACTTAATTATACCACATTTTGAAAATTAAATCAATGAAAAAACGGTTAATTGTTCACAGCAATTTTAATGGGGTGAAAGGAGAGATGTTATGAACAATTTTACATTATACACAGATTCAGCCTGCGACCTTAAGCAGGATCTTCTTGAGGAGCTTGACGTCAAATGCATATCCATGACATTCACGTTGTCTGATTCAGAAAAGATCTATGCAGATAACGAAATACCGCTGAATGAATTCTATGGAATGATGAGGGACGGCACTGCGGCAAAGACAGCTGCTATCAATACCGAGCGTTTCAAGGAAGCGTTTGAGCCTGAACTTAAAGCGGGAAAGGATGTGCTTTATCTTGGCTTCTCATCGGGACTTAGCACAACGTATAACTGTTCAAAAATTGCGGCGGATGAACTGCTTGAGAAGTATCCTGACCGTAAGATAATAACCGTTGATACCCTTGCAGCTTCAGGCGGCTTTGGACTGCTGGTATATCTTACAGCACAGCACAGGAATAAGGGTGCGGATATTGAGCATACTGCCAAGTATGCAATGGATAAGATCAGGCACATAAGCCATTGGTTCACGGTCGATGATCTTGTATATCTCAAACGAGGCGGACGTATCAGTCCCACGGTTGCGTTTGTCGGCGGATTGCTTGGGATAAAGCCTGTGCTGCACACTGATAATGAAGGACATCTGGTAAATGTGAGCAAGGCCAGGGGCAGAAAAGCTTCCATAACAGCTCTTGCAGACAGGTATACCGAAACGGCTGTTGATCCCTCCAAGGGAACAGTTTTCATATGTCAGGCTGACTGCAAGGATGATGCAAAGGAGCTTGCAGGTCTGCTGAAAAGACGTCATAGGATCACTACAATAAAGATCATGGATATAGGTTCTGTTATCGGAGCACATTCAGGTCCCGGAACTCTTGCATTGTTCTTTGTTGGCAAGGAAAGATAAAACAAGGACTGTTGTAGGCATTGCGCCTATAACAGTCCTTTTGGCTTTATTTTGAGAAAACCTCTTCTTCTATGATATCGTAGTTTGCATCGAAATCGACTTTGAGGACTGACTGAGCATATCCGTTGTCGTCATAAACGTCCTCACCGTAGTACGTACCTTCGGCAGGTATCTGAAGCTGCTTTGTATCATATCTCAGGGTCAGCGGCAGTTTCAGTGAGAGCAGATAGAGCTTTCCGGTAGTCATGTTAGTAGTAAGATGCGGCATGGCCGAATCTGATACCTTCTTTATGAAGGAAGGACCATGTTTTGCACCCTTTTTGATAAGCTCTGTTATTACTCTTCTCTGACGGGAGGTACGCTCAAAGTCGCTGTTTCCAACGTGTCTGATACGTGAGTAGCAGAGAGCCTGTTTACCGCTGAGGTGAACATGGCCGCCTTCAGGTATGAAGTCTGCATTCGGAGCATCGCCCATTATCTCATTGACCTCATTGAGGAGGATGACGTTTATCTCATTTGCCTCCTCGTCGGTTATATCAATGTCTATACCGCCGGCAGCGTCAACTATGGCGGCAAAGGTTACGAAATTAATAGAGAGATAATTATCGATACGGACGTCGAAATTATGCTCTATGGTGTCCATGAGCAGCTCTGCTCCGCCGTAGGAATACGCCCAGTTGAGCTTGCCCCAGCCGTTTCCTGGTATCTCAACATAGCTGTCACGGAGGAAGGAAGTGAGCGTTGTCTCGTTGGTCTTGCTGTTGAATGAGACGAGTATCATCGAATCGGAGCGTCCACGGTCATCATCGCTGCGCCCGTCAGTACCTATTATAAGCACGCTTGTAACGTAGCTGCGGCTTATAGCATTTTCATTTCTTGTGCGTTCGCCGTCCTCAACGTAATTGATCTTCTTTATAACAGCCAGAGATGTGCAGGAGTATATGCCGAATAATATGAGGAAGAGGATGAAGAGGGAGAGCAGTATCCTTCTGATTATCTTCCATACAGGGTTTTTGTGCTTCTTCTTTTTATGTTTTTTGCCCGAGGACTGTTTCCTGCCGCCGGACGAAGGCATTGGCGGAGGAGGGGGAGGCGCATATCCGCCGCCCTGATCCGGATAATATGGCTGAGGAGGAGCGTCCTGATAGTACTGCTGCTGGTCGTAGTATTGCTGCTGATCGTAATACTGCGGCTGCTGAGGATAGCCCTGCTGCGGATCATAGTACTGAGACTGCGGAGCATAATACTGCTGCTGAGGATCATAAAATTGCTGCTGAGGGTATTCAGGCTGCCCTCCGTACTGCTGTCCGCCATACTGCTGTCCGCCGTACTGTCCGGCAAATTGCTGAGCGTTCTGCTGGTATTCGGGAGAGTCGTTGGGAATGTACATAGTGTTCTGGTTATCTGTATTTTTATAGTTGTCGTTCTTGTAAGATCCTTTGCGTTTATCTGGCATAGGATTCTCCTTTCCGGTCATATGAAAACCTGTATCCCGGCAAATATTGCAGGATACAGGTTCGTGGTCATGATCTTCTGATGCTGACTGCAATATAGGTCAGGGCAGCCCAGGCAAGGTTGTATATCACAAGAGCTGTATCTGACATATACACATAATTTTCTTCAAATGCTTTTGATAATATCATCAGCATACCCAGTCCGAATCCGAGGATTATGGAAACAGTCTGGAGTATGAGACCGATCGTTGCGGAAGCATGAACGGCTTTAGTGCCGATAATAAGCTGTGCGAGAGAAGAGAAGCGTCCGGTGGTAGCCATAGAAGCGCTGAGCCGGATTGCTTTTTTATTTTCCTCATCGAAGTCCTCATGGAGGCGTTTCGGCAGTATCCTTACCATTTCCTCTGGGATGCCAAAGAGGGCTTCAAGGCGTTTTACAGAGAGACAAGGATCAACGCATTTCATGATAATGCATATCTTGCTCTTGCATATCTTCTTTATCCAGCGTTTAACGTGTCTGTCAACAACAAGGTCGACGATGAACATAGCCGCAAGATTTCCGGAGATAGAAAGGTACATTATCTCCTGTCCGGCACCGGCAAATTCTGTTTCCTTAGCTTTAGTCGGAACGCCTTCAATATTGTGGCTCGACATGAGCTCACGGTTTCCGAAGAGCACACGCTTGTTGTTTATCCAGCCGCACATACCCATTGATTCCTCAAAGGAGTAGTTATCGATAGGGTAGAGATAATCCTCACGGCCGTCAGTGACATCCTTGAATAGCTGGCTCATGATACTTCCTGCGTGAACAGTAAGGCTTGCGGCCTCAAGCAGTGCCTCATCGATCTTGGTATTTGAGAAGACCTTGATGCCGGCAAGCTTGACTTTACCGTCCGGGAAGAGTGAGTTAGCGTCAACGAGAATAGAGTTGGTGTCATAGAAATCATCAACGCTCTGATATCCCAGCATGATACCCTTATTATTGAAAGCGTTTGCAGCAGCCTTTTCAAGTGGGATATTGACTACGAAAGGCATTGCCACGCAGGATGTTGCACATATGAGCATACTGAATATGGAGAAGCCAAATGCAGCCGATTCCATATTTGCGAGGGAGCCCTTGGAGGCAAATGTCAGGAATATCGATACTATAACTGAAGCGATAAGACATATCGGAGTAGCTCTGCGGCAGTAGCTGTCGGCCATATCTGATGAATAAGTATATCGCAGGAAGTCTGTAAGAAAATCCGTTTTTCTGGTTGCGGCAAGTATGGGGAAATCGCCGAGAGTACCTCTTGTAAGGCGTTCAGCTCTTTCCTCATCGGTGACGTAGACAACGCCGTGACGATCAAAGTTCTTGGACACGAACTTGAAGTTTCTTGAAGCACGCCTGATAATAAGCAGTTTTCCGAGCGCATTTATCAGCAGGGCGAGTATGCCAACCGGCATATAGATCTGCACCTTGTCATCTGCCACCATGTCCGGTTTTAGGAAAGCAGGTATGATAGCTATCATACAGGACAGGGCGGTAAGTGCAGTCATAGAGTCCGTGTCTGCCCTCAAGGAGAGCAGCTTCTTTATACCATTAGAGATAACAGCAGCTGATGAGATGACAGATATTGCTCCGAGAAGCAGGTGGAAAGCAATGAAAGATCTCGTGTGTGATTTTTCAAGGATATCTATCATCGGCAGTCCGAATTGATTAGCTATCGTAATGAAGAGACTGAGGAAAGCGGTCATGACAAGTATAAACACTCTTACGTTGATGGTGCTTCTGAGGTCGTGGATATCTCTTCCAACGTCCTCGACATCACCGTAGTAGTTGAAGTCCACCATGCGCTTGGTGCGTTTCTTTTTTACAGTCTCCGCCAGGAATTCATCCTGTCCCTGAGTGATATGGACATCAAGAGAATGAGCATCGACCTCCGGACGTTCACTGAGATTTATACTCGTCTTTTCTGCACGGGGAGCAGGTTCTACCGGTCTTGCAGCTTCAACGGCAGCCGGTGAAGGAACGATATCGGTTATCTGCTTGCGACCCTCGACGGAATTCAGCTCTCTTTCGATCTGAGCACGGCTGCGATTTTTTTTCTTTTTGAATGAAGGCGGGGCGTAAACGTATTCGCCCTCGGGACTTTCCCTGTCATATGTAAATGTATTGCGGTCCCGGCGCCGTTTTTTCTTATGATTCTTAAGTGTTTCCAGCTCTCTTGCCCTTGTGGAATCCTTCATGCGCCTTATCTTAGGGGCAGCCTCGGGATCCATCTGAGTGGCTGGAATAGTGCCTGCAAGTTCCGGTTCTTGTTTTTTCGGGAGAACAGTTTTTATCTCGCCGATATTATCCTTGTCCACCACGGAGATCCTGTGTCTGGAAAGGTCAGCCGGCTTGTAATCATCAGCAGCGGCTTTTCGCAGAGCTCCGTCAAAAAGAGCCGATCTTTCGTGCGATACAGCTCGTCTTTGTTCAGCTTTTTTTGTCATATCCGGAGCTTCTACAGTTGAGTTTATTATTTTCTGTGCGTCTACACGACCGACGCTTGTTTTGGGTGATTCGTTTTCAGGGGAATACTGATCGAGGATATTCTCCAGAGATAATTTCTGATCCGGCATGGCACGCTCCTTACTCTGCACTGCGCTGCCTCAGTACTTCGTACATGAAGATACCGGCGGCGACAGAAGCGTTTAGAGAGTTTATTTTGCCAAGCATAGGCAGCTTTATCATAAAGTCGCATTTTTTCTGTATCAGCTTGCTCATACCAAAGCCTTCTGAACCTATGACGAGAGCACAGCTCCCTGTGAAGTCGGTTTTGGAGTAATCGCTGCCTGAAGCGTCAGTGCCGTAGATCCAGACACCATTCTCCTTGAGCTGATCGATACAGGATGCAAGATTCGACACTCTTGCCACAGGCACATAGCTTGCTGCGCCGGCAGAGGTCTTGAATACAGTTGCATTAAGGGAAGCACTGCGTCTTTTGGGAATGATGACACCGTCTGCGCCCGAGGTCTCGGCAGTACGGATTATAGCGCCCAGATTATGGGGATCTTCGATCTCATCGCAGATGATAATGAAAGGCTTTGTACCTTTTTTCTGTGAGACAGCAAGGATATCCTCCACTGAGACATATTCTCCGCAGGCTCCGACTGCGACAACTCCCTGATGAGAGGCGCCGCCGGAGAGCTGAGAGAGTTTTTTCTCCTGTGCATCCTTTACCACGATGCCCTTGTCCTTGGCAAGTTTGCGGATAAGATTAAGGCTTCCGCCGGAGCCGTCGATATATATGGTATCGAGGTTAGCGTCAGATTTCAGCGCCTCGATCACCGGATTCCTGCCGCAGATGACGTCCTCGGCGGGAACAGCTTTGTTCATTTCTTTTTCCATTTGTTTTTCTTTTGAGGGGAGAGCCCTCTGCTCCTTTTGTTCTTTATAGCGTGTCCTGTATTTTTTTTGGACATCTTCTATTATAGCATTTTCAATGCTAAATTACAAGTAGTTTTTACGTGAATTATGAAGATATAATTTGTGCAATTTCTGGAAATGTTAAAATTATTCTCCTATTTCGATAACAGAAAACTCAGGTCTGTTAAAAATTCTGGGAATAAATATCATTCTTGCCGGTTTTGCAAGGCCTTTGCTGATGATATGGACAGTGTCTCCGTAGTGATATTCTCCGCAGGTATATTTGGGGAATATTCCCTGATCCGGAGCATATAGTCCCTGATCCAGCAGCTTTGGTATCCTCCACTGACCGCCGTGAGCGTGGCCGGAGAGTATGAGGTCGAATTTTACATCGCCGGTATCGAGATAATCGTCTATCTGTTCAGGCTGATGTGCGATGAGGATATTGTAGTACTTGTCATCGAGGTTTCCCTTGAGATCATCAAGGTATCCGCCGGAGTTCTTATCGATAATGCCGTATATTCTTATTTTCTGGCCTTTTATTTCGATATCCTCAAAGCTGTCGAAGACGAAATTGATACCGGAGGCTTTTACCCATTCATAGAAATCCGAGCTATCCTTGCGGTATTGCTCATGATTCCCGGGCGTATAGTAGGTGGGATAGCGTTCGGCTGCCCATTCCATGATACGCTTGGCGTATTTCTGACCTCCCCACTGGTCGATCACATCTCCGCCGAAAATGAGTATATCCGGATCCTCCTCCTCGATCCAGTCCTTGAGCTGTGACTGGTCAGTACCGCCGTAAAAGCAGTTATGGAGGTCGGAGAGGAATACGATCTTCAGTCCTTTCGGGAGCTTCCTGCTATGTATCTTATAAGTTGAGGATTTCATAAGAAATCCCCATGCTGACAGCAGGCAAAGAATAAGTAACACTGCCAGAATGATGATGATGCGTTTTTTCTTCTTTGACATTTAATTGCCCCGCTCGCAGATGAGATCCAGCATTTCACCAACGTTTTTCATGCCGGAGACTTCCTTCATTTTAAATCTCATACCAAACTCGTCTTCCACAGCGGAAATGAGGTTGATATGTTCAAGGCTGTCCCAGTCATCGATATCGGCAGCAGAAGTTGTGTCTGCTATCTTTATTGAATCATCGTCAAATACATCGCAGAAAACTGCGTTAAGTCTTTTGATAGCTTCTGATCTGTTCATAAAATTTCCTTTCAGTTTACCTTTATGACATTGTTTTTGTTAGTGTACTTATCAGTGTAAAGCTCCCATACCGAATCACCGTTTTCCGTTGTTGAGATAAGAGCGAATCCGAATCGGGCGTACAGCTCTGCCACCATATTATTCTTGGGCGTTTTGTAATAGTACCCCATGAGCTTACGGATACCTTTTTCACGGCATATCCGCACAAGCTCATCAAGCATTGCGAATTCCATATCCCTTTTGAGCACACGGCAGCTCATCAGCCACAGGTCGATATGGAGAATCTCCTGTTCTATCCTGCCGATAACGACTGAAACGATGCCGTTATCACCGAATTTGTCACTCAGCCTGCCGCAGAGCCTTATATATCCGGGATCACAGCTCAGTTCCTTTATCTCAGCTTCTGAATAGCGTTTGGTAGTCAGGTTGAACTGATTGCTCTTGTTGGTGAGCTGGGCGATACGGGAAAGGAGTATTGGCTGGAAATCACCAATTATAGCCTTCATGTCCAGACTGCGAAGGTATTCGCTGTAGTCAGTGAAGCTCTTCTGCTGAGCCTTTCTTTTGACATTTGCAGAGTACATCTCTGAACGGCGGATATCCTCTCCGGACACTGATGTGACTTCAAAAAAGCCGCTGCGGCTCATCTCATACATGGTCTGAGCAGTGGACTTCAGGTGAATTACAGCCGTTTCCGGAAGCTGTTCTTCCACAATGGCACATTCTGCCGGATTATCGTCAACGAACACAAAGCTGTCTGTGAGGAGTCCAAGCTCGTTGGCTGTATCAGATATATTCTTATCCTTGTTTTCCCAGTTTGCCTTTATCAGAACAAAGTCCTCGGGAGAGAGAAGACTGTCCGGATGTCTGAGACCAGCAAGAGCATTCTCCTCATCATTTTTTGAGCAGACCGTCAGTAAAGCTCCATATTGCTTGTAAACTTTAAGAAAACTATGGAATTCGCTGAACGACATACCCACAGCAGTTTCTGTACCAAGCTCGATCCCACCGATACCGTCTTCACTGATGATACCGCCCCAGAGTGTATTGTCAAGATCAAGGCTGATGACCTTTTTGTTTCTGCCAAACAGTGCTTTGATAATACTTGCCGCACTGTAGGCAAGATCTGGGATAACAGATGTGCTCATTGCATACTTGTACATATACCATGCTTCCGGATCATGCCATTTTTCAAGACCGATAGCAGCGGAAAGGTAGTTGATATCATTGATGAACAGATCGTTGTTCCGGACAGCCTCCTCCGCGAAAAGCAGGTTCATCCTGTTGATGTATGCACTTTGACCTGAAAGCCCCCAGCAGTCGTAATTTCCGGTCTGCCTGAACAGCGGCAGCTCAAAATTGTTCTGGATTATCGGACATGAGAACTTTTTTTCAAGAGCCGTCCATATACTCCGGAAAAAGGAGATCTCATCATTTAGCCGCTGCTGCACTTCTTCTTCGGATATATCAGGTCTGTCAGGAAGATATTTCAGGTTCCTTGAGGTAGTGTGGATATAAATAATATCCGGAGCAAAGCTGTCAAGACCGTCAGATCCGAAAACCGCATCTTCATAGAATTTGTTGTATTCCGACTGGTAAAATTCGGGCTCGATGCCGTTATTGAGCAGAAAAAGCTCCAGTGCAGAAACGATATGACCGATAGTTGAGCCACCGAGAACAGCTATTTTCTTCTTCATTCTTACAGAGCCGTCAGACAGAAGCTCCTTCCGAAGTTTTTTACAGCGGCGCATGATATCAATCCCGTTGAATGGGTAAACAAGTTCTTTCATATATTATTCCTTATCCGTCCGTTCACTTGTAAAGATTCGCTTTAAGGCAGCTCAGATTCGGGCCTGTAGCGGAGAATATACACATAGAGAACAGAACATCAGTGGCTTTTACCTGTTTAATAAAGTTTATGGCGTTAAGATCGAAGTATCTCATGTCGCAGAGGTATATATCTTCAAATGAATAGGTCAGGAATGGCAGGAGCGCATTTCCGTAGCTGTCCTTGAAGATGACCAGCTTTCTGCCGTTTCCGGTATTGGTATGGACATGAGCTATCCTGTTGTCCATGCCGAAAACATAATAGTATCCGGAGGGCGTCATGTTTCCGGAGGGAACCAGCAGCGCTACATCTAATGGATCACGGAAGGCCGTGTCATACTGAGTTACAGTTACTTCATTCTTCGGGCGGTAATACACGAATTCCTCAGGGTTATTCAGCAGTGAGGCGCTTTGGGTATAGCCGTAGAAGGTACCAAGATAGTCGTGCAAATGGAGCTCTTCGTAGGAAGAAAGGTCTTTGAATGGCAGACCAGCCGCCTCTGTGAAGGTCTTGGCTGAATAGTAAGCTCCAAGAGCCAGCCAGTGGTGGTCTGTACGTGCATAGATATCCTCGGACTTGTGCTCAGCCAGAACAGAAAAAGCATCAACTGCCACTGCGCCATTCAGTCCCTTTGCGATCTCATTCAGATCATTTCTCTCGTCAACTGCAAGGCTTTTGTAGTTGGAGGGCATATACAGTCCGCCGGCAGTAGGTACAACCATTGACCAGACATTCACATCGCCCAGCTTCTGCTTATATTCGTTGATAGTATCTGCATATCCCTGAACATCTCCGCCGGGATACAGCGGAAGTCCACGTTTGTTGACAACGAGGATATTGCTGTTGATCTCGCCGCCCTCTGCGGCAGGCTCTTCCACCTGTATAGGAGCTGTTGTTACTGCTGTTGAAGTGCAGACAGAGCCGGTCGCAATTGTATGTGTCGATACCGGCTGAGTGACACTTACTGCCGTAGTGACAACTGTCGGAGCAGTTTCCTTATGTTCAAATGCAATGCCGTAAAGCTCAGCGCCTTCTTCATCACCGCCGTATTTTCTGCCTTTAAGAGGAGAGATATCTGAGGCAATGAATCGTTTTATGTCTCCTCGCTTAGGGACGGTATCATCAAAATAATCAGCAATGCCTCCGGTAAAGCTGCCGTCAATATAGTTTTCGGCAGAGAATTCCGGAAATGAGGCAAGCTTTCTGTTTTCGTCCTCTGCAACAGTTTCGTGCGGGAGTATCAGCAGATAAGCAGCTCCTCCGAACAGCACTGCCATGACAGCGATTATGTTTATGACTGCAAATATCTTTGCAGCCTTGTTATTTTCGTTTGACATTATATCCTCCGGTCAGAATCTGAAATAAAGGAAAGGATGCGAGGTCTGATCCACCAGCATGACACTTGAAAGCAGCAGCAGAGCGGCGGATACGAATGGCAAGGCCAGCGATGATGCAGTGCGTACAGCGCAGAAACGTCCGGAGAGCTTCTGTATGCCGCTGATGATGGGAAAGCTGAGTATGACTGCAAGTATCAGGAGATACAGGTTATTCATCAGCAGTATCTTGTCTTGAAGCCCGATTAGTTTTTCAGTGCTGAAAAGCTTCCTGAAGAATGTTCCCAGTCTGCCCAGATCTTCAAAGTAAAATATACCGAATCCGACTATGATAACGGCCTTGCTGTAGATATGTCTTATGACGAGCGGTATCTTCTTCATACGCTTCTTGCCAGTGAGTGTTTCGATGAAGATGAACAGGCCGTAATACAGTCCCCATATCACAAAGTTCCAGCTTGCTCCGTGCCATATACCGGTGCAGAGCCATACGAGAAACAGTCCTCCGTACTTGCGCCTTTTGCCGAATATAGGAACATACAGCAGGTAGTCCCTGAAAAAAGTACCGAGGGAGATATGCCAGCGCTGCCAGAATTCGGTGATATCTTTGCACATGAAGGGGTGACGGAAATTCTCATCAAAATGAAATCCGAATACTCTTCCGAGACCGATAGCGATGTCGGAGTAGCCTGAGAAGTCGAAATATATCTGCAAAGCGTATACCGCAGCGCCAGCCCATGCAGCAGCAGCGGTTGCATTTTCAATGCCGCCGAGGAGACTGTCTGCAACAGTGCTGAGCTGGTCAGCGATTATCACCTTTTTTGCCAGACCGAGTACCACACGGTTAAGTCCGCAGGATATGTCGGCGATAGAGGAGTGACGCTGTTCTATCTCCTTTTCGATAGTGCTGTAACGAACTATAGGGCCTGCCACAAGCTGCGGGAACAGGCTTATATACAGTAGAAATTTCCGGAAACTCTTCTGAGGAGAAACATTCTCCCACAGACAGTCGACAACATAGGAAATGGTCTGGAATGTATAAAAGCTTATACCTATCGGCAGTCTTATATCCGGGACAGGCAGGGA
>LVAK01000046.1 GCA_001604035.1 Clostridiales bacterium Firm_05 | reverse complement strand
TGGGGCGGAGCTCTCGGAACAAGCACACAGGATTACACATGGGCATGGCAGATCGGCTGCTCACACTCACATCAGTTCTATCAGAATCCTCTCGCTGCTTACGCTCTTGTTACTGACAAGAACATCCAGCAGGGTATGAAGGGCTCTGGCGCTAAGTCGGACTACGAGGAGTCACTCAAGAGACAGATCGAAATGTATCTCTGGCTCCAGTCTGCTGAAGGTCCGTTCGCTGGTGGTTGTACAAACTCCTACAGAGGACGTTATGAGAAGTATCCGAGCGGTGCTCCTACATTCTATGACATGGTTTATACTCCTCACCCTGTATACGCTGACCCGGGTTCAAACCACTGGATCGGTAACCAGGTATGGTCAACACAGCGTCTCGCTGAGCTTTACTACTATGTAAAGGTTGTTGGCGATAAGAGCGGTGTTAAGGTTTGCAACAACACAATGACAATCGAAGAGGCTCTTGAAATCCTCCTCGAGAAGTGGATCGGCTGGTTCATTGAGAATACAAAGTTCGACTTTGAGTACGATGGTACACACTACGATTATTGTATTCCTTCAAACCTCATGTGGGGTACAGATGATAAGGAGAACGTTAAGAACGCTCCTTACACATGGGAACAGAAGTATAAGGAGAACGACAAGCTCCACTGCGAGATCACTGGTTACGGCCAGGGAGATATCGGATGCGTATCCTCACTCTGTGAGACACTTATCTGGTACGCTAAGGCTAACAATGTAGCTGCTTCTGAGGCAAGCGAAAAGACAGCTAAGGATAATTCAACTGCTGCTAAGGGTCTCCGTCTTGCTAACAAGCTCCTCTCAATGCAGTGGAATGCTGGACGTGATGAGTACGGTATCGCATTTGAGGATCACAACGGAAGCCTCTCTCGTGTATTCACACAGGATGTTTACATTCCTACAAGCTACACAGGTAAGATGCCTGATGGTTCTGAGCTTAAGAATGGCGCTACATTCATCTCTATCCGTCAGAGCTATAAGGAAGACGAAATGTTCCAGGAACTCGAAAAGGCTTGGAAGGCTTCAGGCGAGACAAGCGCTGAGGACTACACATTCAAGCTCCACAGATTCTGGCATATGGGTGATGCTCTTATGGCATACGGCGATATGGCACTTCTCTATCCTGAGGTTGAGCCAGAAATTCCTGATACACCTATTAAGATTGAAGGAACAAAGGTATGGGGCGATGCTGACCAGGATACACTCGTTAAGATGAACGATGCTGTTCTTATCATGCAGTCCATCTCTAACGCTGACAAGTACGGCCTTGATGGCTCTGAGAGCACTCACATCACTAAGAATGGTCAGTACTGGGGCGACGTTGATGAGCACGCTGGCGGTTCTATCACACCTAAGGATGCTCTCAAGATCCAGCAGTTCCTCCTCAAGCTCGTTACAGATCTTACACCTGAGGGTAAGTAATTCTTAATTGAATAATGCACAAACGGTTTAAGGGACGCTTCGGCGTCCCTTTTTATTTTCTCCGGTAAGATTTTTGCGAAACCCCCTTGCATTTTTATACGGATAGTGTTATAATATAATAGTATACATATGCGATGAAACGCAGATATCTCTAATTTTCTACAGAAAGCAGGCGATAGGGTGCTCAGAAGCATGACCGGCTACGGCCGCTCCCAGAAGATACTCAACGGACGTGACATTCTCGTCGAGATACGCTCCGTAAACCATAGATACTATGAATATTCGTCCAGGATCCCACGCTCTTTCAACTATATCGATGATAAGCTCAAGGCTCTGCTCAAAACTTCCATCTCCCGAGGAAAGGTGGAGGTGGCTGTCTCCATTAACAATATCGAGGGCAGAGATACCGAGATCGCTGTCAATAAAGGTGTCGCAGAAGGCTATGTTACGGCACTCAGAAGCGTTTCAGCCGAGCTTGGCCTTGAAGATGACCTAACCCTCTCAAAGCTCATCAAGCTGCCGGATGTGTTCAGCGTACAGAAAACTCCCGATGACGAGGAGCAGATCTGGAATGATGTCTCAGAGGTAACTTCCGAGGCACTTGAAAAGTTCGTTTCTATGAGACAGGTGGAGGGCGAGCGCCTGAGAATTGACGTTATCGAGAAGGCTGATAATATATTGACAATGGTAGGCCGTGTGGAGGAGATCTCCCCTCAGACCGTTGAAAACTACCGGAATCGTCTCTTCAGAAAGCTAAGCGAAGTGCTTGAGGACAAGAATATCGATGAGCAGAGAGTGCTTACCGAAGCAGCAGTTTTCGCCGACAAGGTGGCAGTTGATGAGGAGACAGTACGCCTCCGCAGCCATATCTCCCAGCTTAAAACAATGCTGGATGCGGATGAACCTGTGGGAAGAAAGCTGGATTTCATCGTTCAGGAAATGAACCGTGAGGTGAATACTATCGGCTCAAAGGCGCAGGATCTCAATGTTACAAGGATAGTTGTGGATATGAAGTCCGAGATCGAGAAGATCAGGGAACAGATCCAGAATATAGAGTAAGGTGGCTGTATGCTGATAAATATCGGTTATGGAAATATGGTCTCCGCCGACAGGATCGTCACCATAGTCAGCCCGGAATCAGCTCCCATAAAGAGACTGGTTCAGGAGGCTCGTGACAGCGGCAGGGCAATAGATGCGACCTACGGAAGAAAAACAAGGGCGGTCATTATCATGGACAGCGGACATATCATCCTTTCGTCCCTGATAACAGAAACTCTTGCCGCAAGGATCAATGGTTCAGGAGGTAATGACGAAAATGAGTAAAGGCAGACTTATAGTCTTTTCAGCGCCGTCAGGCTGCGGAAAGGGAACGATGCTGGCGGAGATCCTCAAGGACAGCCGCTTCCGCACCTCTATCTCCGCAACCACCCGCAATCCCCGCCCTGAGGATACAGACGGTGTGACCTATCACTTCATCAGCAAGGAGGAGTTCCTCAAAAGAAAAGAGCAGGGATTGTTCCTGGAATCCGCTGAGTATGTGGGTAATTGTTACGGCACTCTTCTCAGCGAGGTGGATCCTTACCTTGAAAAGGGTATCAATGTTATTCTTGAAATAGAAGTCAACGGCGCACTTGAGGTCATGAAAAAAAGACCTGACGCCATTTCAATATTCGTACTGCCTCCCTCAATGAAGGAGCTCCGCCGCCGCCTTGAAAAGCGTGGCACCGAGGAGCAGTCCGTCATCGAGGAGAGACTGAAAAAGGCTGAGTGGGAGATATCCCATGCGCCGAAATATGATTATATCATCGTTAACGGCCCTCTGGAGGAAGCTGTAAGCGATTTCTTCGCCGTAGTAAGGGCGGAGGAGTTGAAAGCCGAATCCATGGGTGAAACTATAAATGAGGTGTTACAAAATGCTTAGACCCGCAGTAAATCAGATCATTTCAAAGAACGAGAGCTGCTATTCTCTCGTTATCGCCGTTGCAAGGCGTGCGAGAGAGATCGCTCAGGATCTCTACGACAGGGGAGAGACTCTTGAGGAGAAGCCGGTAAAAACTGCTGTTGAGGAGATCGCCAGCGGTAAGTGCAAGATAGTCAGCACAGCAGACACAGAATCCGCAGAATAATGTCTGTAACAGCGGAGGTCGCAGTCAGCGGAACAGCCTATTCGTTTGATAAGCTGTTCAGCTATTCCGTTCCGGAGCATATGAGGGAAAAGATAGCCTGCGGATGCAGAGTCCTTGTCCCATTCGGAAAGGGGAATAACAGGCGGATTGCCGTAGTTATGAAGCTGTCGGATGAAGGCTC
>LVAK01000253.1 GCA_001604035.1 Clostridiales bacterium Firm_05 | reverse complement strand
CATTCTTTGTCACTGTTCTCAGTACTTCTTCAAAATGTTTAAGTATATCAATTGCTGTTTCATGTTTGAACAGGTCTGTACAGTATTCAAAGCCAACCGCATATATTCCATCGAGTTCATCTATGTTAAATGTTATGTCAAATTTTGCGATAGCATTTTCGACTCCGGTTTGCTCCGCTTCACCGTCACCCAGATTTAATGTTGTACTCTCATTATTTTGTAATACGAGCATTACATCAAACAATGGATTTCTTGACATATCTCGCTGAATATCTATCGAATCTACAAGCTCCTCAAACGGATATTCCTGATTCTCGTATGCCCTGAGACAAGTATTCTTTATCTCCGCAAGAAAGTCTGAAAAAGTTTTATTCTTCTCAGGCTTTCCTCTCATTGCAAGAGTATTTACGAACATACCAAGCATTCCCTCAGTATCTCTGTGTGTACGTCCGCTTATAGGCGAACCTATTATGATATCCTCCTGACGGCTGTATTTGCAAAGTGTCACCATTGCAGCTGCAAGGAATATCATATATTCGGTTGCGCCAGATCTCTTTGCAAGTCTCTTTATTCTTCTGCTGAGTTTCTCACTAAATCCGGTAACTATCATTTCGCCTGAATAACTTTGTTCCTGCGGTCTTGGGAAGTCAGTCGGCATATCAAGTACTGGTATATCATCACTAAACTGTGATTTCCAGTATGCCTCCTGTTTGCTGAGATCTCTTGTAAGCATCCATTCACTATAATCCTTGAACTGAAGTCTGAGCGGCTCGAGTTCTTCTCCGTTGTAAAGAGCCATGAGCTCCTTTGTAAAGGTATTGATACTCATTCCGTCACCGATAATATGATGCATATCCATCATCATAAGATGATATTCGCCCTTGTTTACAAGTTTTATCCTTACAAGCTTTCCACTGGCAAGGTCAAACGGTTTAAGGAAGTCCTTCATCAGCTTTTCATCTGATTCACTGCTTGTTACATACTCAAAGTCTGCTTCTACATGATCAAGTATCTTCTGTACAGGTCTTCCCTTTACTACAAGGAACTGCGTTCTAAGTATTTCTCGGCGATCGACCATCGTCTGTAATGCTTTTTTTAGATCATCAATCCTTACTTCACCATTAAGTATCATGTTTTGCGGCATATTATATGTGATTGCATCCGGAAGCATCTGCTGTATCAGATATGTTCTCTTCTGGGCCGAGGACATTGGATAATATTCCTTTTCCTCAGCCTTCGGGATCGGCACATATTCCTCACTTTCGCCACCAGCAAGCGCTGCAAGCTGCTCTACTGTCGGATGTGCGAATACTTCCTTGAGGGCGATCCTTGTTCCTGTCTCTGCTTCGATACGGTTTACAAGTCTTGTAGCTCTGAGTGAATGTCCTCCCAGCTCAAAGAAGCTGTCCTTGATTCCGACCTGTTCAACGTTCAGTATTTCACTGAATATACCGCATATCTTCTCTTCGATCTCGTTGCGGGGTGCTACATATTCTCTTGTTGCCTTTGCTTCAATTTCAGGCAGAGCCCGTCTGTCGACCTTACCGTTTCTTGTCACAGGTATCGCATCGATCTGCAT
>LVAK01000008.1 GCA_001604035.1 Clostridiales bacterium Firm_05 | reverse complement strand
CCGTACCCGCTCAAAAAGACAAAAGCCTAAAAAGCCCGGCAGAAGATTTGAATGCTTCCGCCGCAGCAAATGCTATAATATCTTATTTGAAAAGGGTATTCTTTATTACCTTCTGTCATTTCTGATACCGGCAAGCATAATGACATTTGCCTTCGCCCAGAACGGCATACACCCCTTCGGTGACAGGCAGATGCTGGTAGTTGACCTCTGGCATCAGTACTATCCGTTTTTCAGAGTAGTACGAGAGAAGCTCCTTACAGGCGGTTCTTTCCTGTATTCATGGGAAAACGGCCTGGGAACGAATTTCCTTTCGCTCATATCCTACTATGCGGCAAGTCCGCTTAACTGGCTCTCAATATTCTTTGACAAGGATCATGTGCGTGATGCACTCACATTTATACTCATAGCAAAGATCGGCTTCTCAGGTGCATTCTTCAGTGCCTTCCTAAGCTATACATTCAAGCGCAGAGACTTTTCGCTTTGTGTATTCTCAGTGATGTATGCCCTGAGCAGCTACACTCTCGGATACTACTGGAACGTCATGTGGTTCGACACCATCGCCCTCTTCCCACTGGTAATGCTGGGCATTGTAGCCATATGCCGTGAGGGAAAATGGAAGACCTACACCTTCGCTCTTGCTCTTTCACTTATCGCAAACTACTATGTAGGCTATTTCACCTGCATATTCACCATATTCATGTTCATGTCAGCATGGATAACAGAGTTCCACGGCTTCAGACCGTGGTTAAAGAGCCTCTGGCTCATATTCCGCTCCTCAGTCATAGCCATAGGTCTTGGAGGATTCATACTGCTGCCTGCATATTACGGGCTCCAGCTCACCTACAGCGTGAACAATGAATTTCCGAAGAAGACTCTCTGGTATGAGAAATGGGAGGATATATTCGCAAACACCATATCCTACAGCGAGCCCACAAAGGTTGACGGACTGCCCAATTTCGCCTGCGGAATGCTGGCAATACTTCTCATAGGAGTGTTCCTCTTCTCCCGTGGCATAAAGCTGCGTGAAAAGATATCAGTAACGGCGATGCTCTGGATAATAGCTGTAAGCTGTAATATGAACAAGCTGAACTATATATGGCACGGTTTCCATTTTACAAACCAGATCCCCTACAGATTCGCATTTATATTCAGCTTCGTTCTGGCTGCGGCAGCCTACAGGGCATATGACATCATCCTCAGGAACGGCATAAAGATATACCAGCTGATACTCATGTTCATGGGCCCGTTCACTGTATTCTGGCTGTCACATATGTCCAAGGGCAGTGATTTCAGCTTCACAGGAGCTGTAAGGAGCTCGCTGATAATCGTATGTGCCTTCTGGCTGGTATTCATAGCAGCAAAGATATTCCCCTTCAAGCGCCAGACAGCAAGGAACAGGTTCCTTACACTTGCTCTTGCAGCAGCTGTATTCAGTGAATTCGTTAGCAATGCTCAGCTTGGCGTAAAAACTGTTAAATCATCGTCCTACAACGACTATCCCTCTCATAGCATTGAGGTACAGTCACTGCTCAGCCACATATCCAACACCGAGGATGAGCTTTTCTACAGGACTGAGATGACATCCACCTATACTTTGAACGACAGTGCTCTCTACGGCTTCCGTGGACTGTCACAGTTCTCCTCATCAGCAAACGTCTCCGTTACCACCTTCTGCAAGCACCTTGGACTCTATGCCTCCGAGGCAGGAAACAGATACTACTACCGCACATCTACTCCGGTAGTCAATGCACTTTTCGGCATAAAGTACCTGATAAAGCGTGGCGATAAGCTCAACAGCGAGGCGGAGGTAATGGATTTCGAGGCCGATGCAGGCACCTCATATCTCTACAAGAACAAATATCCCCTTTCACTGGGATATATGGTCAGCGACAGGATACTTGACCTTGAGAGCTCCGGCGGAGCAAATCCATTTGAATATCAGAACGACCTTATCAAGCTGGCCACTGATACTGAAGATCCGATCTTCACCGCCCAGGCAGTTACACTGGTAAAATACAACAACATCGAAGTGACCAAAAACGGCTACGGAAACTATACCTTCCGTGTGCCGGATACGGAAATCAAGCATTCAAGTGCGCTGTACAGCTTTGCCGGCGCAGAGAACTCAATACTCTACGGATATGCCAACTCTCCCGGAGGAGCCTGCGATTCCCTCAGCATAAGCTGTGGCGATGACGCCTCATCCGAGCCTTACAAAATGGTGGACAGCGGCAGCCTCATTGAGAGCTACCCCATTGTATTCCCCATGGGCAACTCCGGCCCCGGAACTACATCCAAAGTAGAGATATTCCCGAAGGACGGACGGACCTCCGGAAACTATAAGCTCATGGTATACGCCCTGAAGAAAGATAACTTCAAAAGAGCATACGACCTGCTTGCCGATGAGCAGCTGAAGGTCACCAAATTTGAAGATACAAAGATAGAGGGAAATATCGATGCCAAAAAGGACGGTATACTCTTCCTCTCCATTCCCTATGAAAAGGGCTGGAAGGTATATGTTGACGGCGAAAAGGCTGAGACTATGGCAGTATGCGGCGCCATGACAGGAGTCAGGGTAAAGGCAGGCGCTCACAGCATAAGGCTGAAATATACTCCCGAAGGCTTCCCGGAAGGCACTGCCGCAACAGCAGTCAGCGCATTGCTCACCGGTCTCATCATCTGGTATGAGCGCAAAAAGAAGAAGCTTGCTGCAATCGAGGAAGCTCCTTCGCCTGAATACTCCGAAGAGCCTCCAAAGGAGCCTGAGGCAGAGCCCGTCCAGCACGCCGCAGCAGTTTTCGACCAGGATAACGAGCTGAAGAATATATTGAATGAATATCCCCCGGAGGATGATAATGAGAAACCTGAAAGTAATGACAGCATACAGAGGCACTAAGTACCACGGCTTCCAGCGGCAGGACAATGCTCTTGCCGTTCAGGAGGTACTGGAAAAGCACGTTTCCAAGGTGCTGAACGAACCGGTGACGATAATCGGCTGCTCCAGGACAGATACCGGCGTACACGCAAACAGCTACTGCTTCAATGTACATACCAGCAGCAGTATAAACTGCCGTGGATTTGTCAGAGGAGTGAACGGTGAGCTGCCGGACGATATCTCCATACTCAGCTGCGAGGATGTTCCCGAGGATTTCCACGCAAGATATGACTGCGTAGGCAAGGAGTACGTCTATAAGATGCACTGCAGCGAATCAAAAAATCCATTTGCCACAGATCTTATGTATCATTACCGCCGCCCATTTGACATAGAAAGGGTAAGAAAAGCTGCCGCACACTTCGTAGGAGAGCATGATTTCGCCTCGTTTTGTGCTGACTGCACAAACGTTTCAACAACTGTCAGAACTATATATTCACTTAAAATAGAAAATAATGGAGATTCAGTTACAATGCTTGTAAAAGGCAACGGTTTTCTGTATAATATGATTAGGATAATCGCCGGCACCCTCATCGATGTAAATGAGAAAAAGATCGAACCGGATGATATCCCCGATATACTTAAGGCCAGAGACCGCCTGAAGGCAGGGCGTACCGCAATGGCACACGGTCTCTACCTCAACAGAGTCTTCTATTCAGAAGAAGAAATGCTGAGCGACTGACTACGCCTGCATATGAACAGCAATGAAAGGAGTCGTGAGCGTGCCGAATATGTACGACGCCGACGATATAGTCGACCTTAAGAACCGTAAAAAAAGAAAAAAACGGCTCATAAAATTCACAGTATTCCTTATCGTCATATTACTGGCAGGGATACTTTACGCCACAAGAGAATCTTGGATATCAAAGCTCAAGGGTATCGGAAAGCAGTACAAGACCATTGTCAATTCCGGTAAGCTTGCCGAGGGCAACTTCCCTATAGAAGTCGGAGGAGACTCCGGCTATCAGCTCAGATATACCGTTAAAAGGATAATGGTCCAGAACGACTCTTACCTTTATATCTACGATACAGACGGTGCTCTCCTGAAAAAGAGACAGCACGTCTATACAAATCCGATACTCAGAGTAGCAAACGGAAAAGCCCTTGTCTATGAAAACGGCGGAAATGAGTTTTCCGTTGAAGATGAGGATGAGGTATTCTACAGCGAGAGGATGCCGAATACTATTTATTTTGCAAGACTCAGCTCAGACGGTGTTACTGCCGTTGTAACAGGCTCCGAGAACTATACCTGCGAGCTGACCGTCTACGGAAAAAAAGGCAATGTCATTTATGAGAGAAAATGTACGGAAATGATAACCGACCTCAGCTTCATAAGAAAGAGCGCAGGCTGTGTTATGAGCTATATTGCCGCAGAGAACGGACATCTTGTTACAAATATAAAGGAGATCGACTTCAAGGATAAGAACCCTGAGGTATGGTCATCTCCCGGACTCAATACTGTCGGACTTGAGATATACGGTTCGTCAGTCGGTACCTTCGTCTATGGCACAGACGGCTGCGGATATGTAAATACAGCCGGAGAGATCACGTCCTTCTATCAGTACGACGGCGAGGCGGTTGCCGGAGCAAGCATAGGCGGAAGCTCGGCAGTTGTCATAAACAACGACGTCAGACGTCATTACATAGCAGTGCTTTTCCCAAGTGAAGGAAAAGATCCCCTGACCATAGAGCTTACCACTCCGGCAGTGGATGTATCCGTATTCAAGGGACTTGCGTATATAATGACTCAGGAGGAGGTACTGGCCTACGATTTCAGCGGCAATCTGAGATCCACAGCCGCTATCAGCGACTCCTACACAGGATTCGTCCGCAGTGACGATCACATCTTCCTTAAAGGATATAATAAGATAGACCGCATCGACTACGATGCCGGAGATTGAGAAAAAGGGAAACTGGGACATAATATGCTGATTTACAAAAAAATACCTGTCAGCATAAATATGAAAGGAGGAATGTGCGGGCCCCTCTGCCTGCACTGAAAGAACAATGGGTGAAGAATACTGGTGGTTTTATGATGTTATCGCAGTTGCCGTAGTGGCAATCTGCATATTCATTGCGGCAAAAAAAGGACTTTTCAAGTCCGGACTGTCGCTTACAGGCTATATCATAGCCTTCGGCCTTGCGCTCTCCATAAGCAGCGCTGCCGCAAACAGCATCTATAAAAACAGTTCAAGAGTAAACAACGTAAAGAATCTGAAAAAATCCGTTTATCAGGGCAAATTCCTTGAAAAGACATCAGACTACATCGAATCACTCGGATATCCTAATGTAAAGGTCAGCGAAAACAAGCTCCTGGCCATATATACCAGTGATCCAAGGAAGAAGAGCTTTGACAAACAGATCTATGAATACATCAACAACCAGAATGCGAATATCGTAGATCCTGAAAACATATTCAGCGAAAAGCTGCATGAAGGCTATGCCCAGATAATTTCCGGCATAATATCTGATAAACTCAGCGAATATTCTGCCGAATATGCAGCGGAAGCAATAAGAGAAAAGCCATACACCACTGACGAGCTTATCCCCCTTATGATAGACAATCAGGAGATCGAAAGGGATACCAGCAAGGAAGCGGCCGAATACATATGTGACCACTATACCGAAAAGCCCTACAAGACACAGATACGCCTTGCAGCCTTTGTTATAATACTGACAGTGCTCATAGCGCTCACTGTATTCATCCTCACCGCAGTCAAGTCCGACAACTTCAACGACCTGCCTGTGGCCTCAAACCTCCTTGGCGGAGTTATAGGCGCAATAAAGGGAGGTATACTCCTTCTCGGAATTGCGGCAATGATAAGGCTGTATGTGGTACTTGGAAGCAATAAGATGCTTTTCTTCAATAACAAAGCTATAGACAACTCACATATTTTCAGATATATCTATTCATTTATAACAGACAATTTCTAAGACAGGAGGTTTCTGCCACATGATAATGTGCAGCAGCTGCAAGAAAAGACCTGCCGTGGTGTTCATCACATCTATGCAGGGCAACGAAAAGAAAAATGAGGGACTCTGCCTCTCATGCGCAAGAAAAAGAGATATCCCACAGGTGGCCGATTATATGAACCGCCTCGGTATCACTGATGAAGAAATAGATCAGCTCTCAGACCAGATGATGGGAATGCTGGACGGCGACGCCTTTGAAATGGGCGGCTCAGGCATCATGCCCGACTTTATAAGCAATATGTTCGGCATGAACGATAAGGGCGATGATCCCTCCGCCGAGGAGACTCCGGACAGCAGTGACAAAAACGAAAAATCAGGCACCGAAGAAGAAGGCGGAAAGAAGTCAGGATTCGGCGGCCTGTTCGGCAAGAGAAAGGAAAAGAAGCAGAAGGAGCTTAAATTCCTTGGAAGCTACTGCACCAATCTCTCACAGAAAGCCGCTGACGGCGAGCTGGACAATATCATCGGCCGTGACAAGGAGATCGCAAGAGTAATACAGATACTCTCAAGAAGGACAAAGAACAATCCTTGCCTCATAGGTGAGCCCGGCGTCGGAAAAACTGCCATAGCCGAGGGTATAGCCCAGCGTATAAACGAAGGCAATGTTCCCTTCAACCTTGCTGACAAGAAGCTCTATCTTCTCGATCTCACAGCCCTTGTTGCCGGAACCCAGTTCCGTGGACAGTTCGAGAGCCGTGTGAAGGGACTTGTTGACGAGGTAAAGCGTGAGGGAAATATCATCCTCTTCATCGACGAGGTACACAACCTTGTTGGCGCAGGCGACTCCGAGGGTTCAATGAATGCCGCAAATATCCTCAAGCCTGCCCTTTCCAGAGGCGAGGTACAGGTAATAGGCGCAACCACATTCGGCGAGTACAGAAAGTACATAGAAAAGGACTCTGCTCTTGAAAGAAGATTCCAGCCGGTAACTGTTACAGAGCCCACTATCGAGGATACAGTAAGCGTTCTTCTCGGTATCAAGAAGCACTATGAGGATTATCATAAAGTACATATTTCAGACTACCTTATAAGAGTATGTGCAGTTCTCTCTGAGAGATATATCACAGACCGTTTCCTCCCGGATAAGGCAATAGACCTTATGGATGAAGGCTGTGCAAGAGCCTGCATACGCTCTCCCGAAATAGCCGAATATGCCAAGATATGCAAGGAGATAGAGGTGCTGGAGGGCATGGAGAAGTCCATATCCGAACAGACTGAACCGGATTATCAGGCTCTGGCAGAGGTAAAGGGCAAGCTCATCCACGCCCGTGAGGACGCAGAAGCCTTAAAGGAAAAGGCTGAGGGAGTTCAGGTCACAGAAGAGGATATCACCAAGGTAGTTGAGCTCTGGACCGGTATTCCTGCAAGCAAGATAGCTGAGACAGAATTCCTCAAGATAGCCAAGCTGGAGGGAGCCCTCAAAAAGAGAGTCCTCGGCCAGGACGAAGCTGTAGAAGTGCTCTCAAAGGCTATAAAGCGTACAAGAGTCCAGCTCAATAAGCGCCGCAGACCTGCTTCATTTATTTTTGTAGGTCCTACAGGCGTAGGAAAGACCGAGCTTGTCAAGGCTCTTGCAGACGAGATGTTCAGCTCACCCGATCCTCTTATCAGACTTGATATGACCGAGTATATGGAAAAGCACTCCGTTGCAAGGATGATAGGTTCTCCTCCCGGATACGTGGGATACGATGAGGCAGGACAGCTCACTGAGAAAGTCCGCCGCCGCCCCTATTCCGTAATACTCTTCGATGAGATTGAAAAGGCTCATCCGGATGTAATGAATATACTCATGCAGATACTCGATGAGGGAAAGGTCGACGATTCTCACGGAAGAACAGTCAACTTTGAGAACACCATAATCTGTATGACCTCCAACGCCGGCTCAACAGACAAGAGCGTGGGAGTTGGCTTTAACCGTACAGAAAACGAGATATCCAAGGATAAGGCTATGAAGGGCCTGAGAGAGTTCCTCCGCCCTGAATTCATAAGCCGAATCGACGAGATCGTTGTATTCAAGCCGCTCACAAAGGAAGACTTCGCAAATATCGCCGCTCTCATGCTGGACGAGATGAAGGAACCCCTTGCAGAAAAGAATATAACCCTGACATATACCGATGCTTCTCTCAGGCTAATAGCAGAAAAGTCCTTCGGAAAGCCCTATGGCGCAAGAGATATCCGCAGAGTTATCCGTCAGGATATCGAGGATAAGATCGCAGAGCTCATTATTGAAAAAGCTTCAGAAATAAGCGAGATCGGCGTCTCTACAAGAGGCGATTCTCTGGTAGTCAAGGGGAAGGAGAAGAAAGCAGAATGAAACTGAAAATAACAGCTTTAGCTGCTGCTCTTCTGATGACGGCTCCCATAGCCTGTGGATGCAGTTTTTTTGAAGATGACGAAAAGGAAGAGAACACCTTCGAGACGGATGATGCACTTGAAGAGGCTTTTGCCGACGTTCCGGACGCAGAAAGCGGTCCTCTCCTTAAAATAAACAGCACCGAAGCTGAACCCGGCGGTATCGCTGAAGTCACAGTATCCGTATCCAATGCAAAGGACAAATGGAATGTCTGCGGTCTGCATATAGTATACCCGGATGATCTGGACTGTGTTAACATCCGTGAGGATGAACCGGACGCAAAATACAAAGCCGGTCCGGCCTGTGAGGATGCTCCTCTCAAGGCAGCAATGGAATGGTTCGGCACTAAAACAAACGAAATGCTGGACGATGACCTTGATTCCATATTCTTCACAGCCGCATTCACAGAGGATCACGGCGGTGACGGTGACATTGCCACATTCTATATCCAGATACCTGAGGACGCTGAGTCCGGTGATGAGTACGATGTGGATTTCTACTTCTACAGCACAGACACCTTCAGAGGTACAGACAATGACCGTTCATTTGAAAAGTATGCTTTCTCCAACTGGGAAGGCGGAACAATAACCGTTAAATGACTAAAGGACTGCTCCGGCAGTCCTTTTTTCTGTCTTCCCCGATGAACTGTCTAATCTTTTCGCACAGTTTCATTGTGAAAAACAAGCCTTTAATCAGCTTTTTTCCGAAAATATGAAAAATATATGCAAAAAACATTTTTTTCCGCTTTATTTTTTTCTCGGAATGGTGTATAATGTAAAGTGCAGAATTGTGGGCAAAGGCAGTTTGCCCGTCAACATAAATAATTATTTCTATGAGGTTAAACATGGCGAATAAATATTCACTCGGTATAGATGTCGGCTCTACCACCGTCAAGACCGTTATCACTGACGAGAGCGGAAGTATCATCTACTCAAAATATCAGCGTCACCTTTCAAGGGTAAAAGAGACTGTTACAGATCAGCTCAATATCATCCGCGGCGAATTTCCGGATGAAAAGTTCACCGTATGCATAACCGGCTCGGCAGGTCTTGGCCTGGCCGATTCCGCAGGCATCCCCTTCGTACAGGAAGTTCACGCAGCATTTCTTGCTGTAAAGAGAAAACAGCCTGACGCAGACGCAGTCATCGAGCTCGGCGGCGAGGATGCAAAGATCATCTTCCTCACCGGAGGAGTTGAGCAGCGTATGAACGGATCCTGCGCCGGCGGTACCGGAGCGTTCATCGACCAGATGGCAACTCTCCTGGGTATAACTGCTGACGAACTGGACGCTCTTTCTCTCCATGCACAGAAGGTATACCCCATAGCTTCACGCTGCGGAGTATTCGCAAAATCCGATATACAGCCCCTCCTCAATCAGGGCGCAAGGCGTGAGGACATCTCTGCCAGCATATTCCAGGCAGTTGTTGACCAGACCGTATCCGGCCTTGCTCAGGGACGTACTATCGAAGGCAAGGTGCTTTTCCTCGGAGGTCCTCTCTTCTTCCTTAAAGGACTCAGAAAAGCTTTCGTAAAGACGCTCGGACTTGACAGTGCCCATGCAGTATTTCCTGACGAGGCACCTGTATTCGTTGCATACGGATGTTCGATATACGCAGCCTCCGCTGAGGATTCCTACGATATCGACACTATCATAAACAAGATAATCACTGCAAAGGCCTCCGATGATATAGTTACCGGAGAACCGCTTTTCAGCTCACAGACCGAGTATGATGAGTTCATCGACCGCCACAGACAGTTTGATCTGGGATATGCTGATATACGTACATATGAGGGCGATGCCTATCTCGGTATCGATGCCGGCTCCACCACTACAAAGCTGGTGCTCATAACCGATGACGGCCGTATACTCTATCATCACTATTCCTCAAATCAGGGACAGCCTCTCGACAAGATCGCTGAACAGGTAAGGCGTATCTACGAGACTATGAACCCGGCGATCACCATAAAGGGCTCAGCAGTTACAGGCTATGGTGAAGACCTCATAAAGGCAGGTCTTTCCATAGATCACGGTATCGTTGAGACAGTGGCACACTTCAAGGCTGCTTCATATTTCTGCCCGGACGTTGACTTCATTATCGATATCGGCGGTCAGGACATCAAGTGCTTCCGCATAAAGAACCACAGCATCGACAGCATCATGCTCAATGAGGCCTGCTCATCCGGCTGCGGCTCGTTCATACAGACCTTCGCAATGGCACTCGGCTATGATATCGCTGAATTCTCTCAGCTCGGCCTCTTTGCTCAGCATCCTGTTGACCTTGGCTCACGCTGTACCGTATTTATGAACAGCTCCGTAAAGCAGGCTCAGAAGGACGGCGCAACCGTAGAGGATATCTCTGCCGGACTTTCCTCCTCTATCATCAAGAATGCAATATACAAGGTAATACGTGCAAAATCTCCCGACGAGCTGGGAAAGAATATCGTTGTACAGGGAGGTACTTTCCTCAACGATGCTGTTCTCCGCTCCTTCGAGAAGGAGCTCGGCAGGAACGTTATCCGTCCGGCAATATCCGGTCTTATGGGAGCCTTCGGCTGCGCTCTCTATGCAAAGGAAAGAGCTGACGGTCAGCCCTCAAAGCTCATACCGCTCTCAGAACTGGAAGGCTTCTCCTACACATCACGCTCTGCAAACTGCGGAGGATGTACTGCACACTGCCAGCTCAACATCATAAGCTTCGGCAAGGGCAGACGCTTTATCTCCGGAAACCGCTGTGAAAAGGGCAGCGGCAGCCCGGTAAAGAATAAGATTCCCAACCTCTATGAATACAAATACGACAGTATCCTCAATACAGTAAAGACTCATCAGCCCAGAAAATACCGTGGCGTAGTAGGTCTGCCGCTGGCGCTGGGATTCTACGAGCAGCTCCCATTCTGGCATATGCTCTTTACAAGTCTTGGCTTCCGTGTCATCACCTCTGATGAGAGCTCAAGAGCAATGTACTACCTCGGACAGCACACTATCCCCTCGGATACCGTATGCTATCCCGCAAAGCTCACTCACGGACATATCGAGGATCTCCTCGACAAGGGTGCAGACTTCATATTCTACCCATGCATGAGCTACAACCTTGACGAGGGCGGAAGCGACAACCACTTCAACTGTCCTGTAGTAGCCTATTATCCCGAGCTTCTCCTCGCAAACAATCCCCGTCTCAACAGCGAGAACTTCATTCATCCATACATGGATCTGAATATCCGCAAGAATGTTATAAGAGTAATGGGAGAGGCACTGAAGAACTACAATCTCAAGGGACGTATCCCCGCCGCAGTTGATGCTGCATATGAGGCTCTTGAGCGCTATCACGCAGACATCGCCGGCAAGGCAAAGGAAATTGTCGAGCAGGCCCGTGCAGAAAAGCGCAAGATAATCGTACTGGCAGGCCGCCCCTACCACATTGACAAGGAAATAAACCACGGTATCCACAAGCTGATAACAAGCCTTGGTATGGCTGTCATCACTGAGGACAGCGTTGCTCACCTTGCAAATACTCCTCATCTCGGAGTCCTCAACCAGTGGACATACCATTCACGCCTTTACCGTGCAGCAGAATATGTAACAACCCAGCCCGATATGCAGCTCATACAGCTTGTATCCTTCGGCTGCGGTATCGATGCTGTTACCGGTGATGAGGTAAGAGCTATCCTCGAAGCCAAGGGCAAGCTCTACACTCAGCTAAAAATAGACGAAATCAACAATCTCGGTGCCGCAAGGATAAGACTTCGCAGTCTTGTGGCAGCGATCGAGCAGTAACAACTGCAACGGAGGTGCTTAAATGCCTGAATACGCAAAATTTACCGAGGATATGATAAAAACTCATACTATCCTCATACCTGATATGCTGCCGATACACTTCAGACTTCTGGTAGCGATATTTGAGGCGGAAGGCTACAAAATGGAGCTGCTCCGCAATGACAGCCGTGCAGTTGTTGACGAGGGACTGAAAAATGTCCACAACGACGCCTGTTATCCGGCGCTGCTGGTAATAGGACAGTTCATGGATGCCCTCAATAGTGGGAAATACGATCCCGACAAGACCGCTCTCCTCATCACTCAGACCGGAGGCGGCTGCCGAGCTTCAAACTACATACACCTGCTGAGAAAGGCTGTAGACAAAAACTATCCGCAGGTACCTGTGGTATCCCTGAATTTCAGCGGCCTTGAAAAGGACAGTGCTTTCAGGATATCCCCCAAGAACTTCGTGAAGCTGCTCCACGCAGTCCTCTACGGAGACCTGCTGATGACCTGCTACAACAAGTGCAGAGCCTATGAGGTACACAAGGGCGAATCAAAGAAAATGCTGAGAAAATGGGAGAACCGTATCGGCAATATCTTCCGCAAGGGCAGCAGGATGTACCTTAAAACCAAGAAGATATACCGTGATGTCCTCAACGACTTCGGCTCTATCGAGCTCAGCGGTGAGAAGAAGATACGTGTCGGCATCGTTGGCGAGATCTATGTAAAATACTCTCCCCTCGCAAACAATCATCTTGAGGACTTCCTCATTTCCGAGGGCTGCGAGCCGGTAGTTCCTTCTCTGCTTGAGTTCGTTATGTACTGTGCCGCAGGAACCTTCAACGACGCAAAGATCTATGACAATACCACAAAGATGTCGCTGGCATATAAAGCAGGCTATAAGCTGCTCTATGCAAAGCAGAAGGAGCTTATCAAGGTCATGAAGGAGCAGGGCAGCTTTGAGCCGCTCCACGACTTTGAGCATCTCCGTCATCTGGCCGACAAATACATAAATCAGGGCGTAGTTATGGGCGAAGGCTGGCTCATACCTGCCGAGATGGCAGCCCTTGCACAGTCCGGAGTTGACAATATCATCTGTACTCAGCCCTTCGGCTGCCTGCCTAATCATATCGTGGCAAAGGGAATGTCCAGAGCTATAAAGCAGGATAATCCCAATGCAAATATAGTTGCGATCGACTATGATCCGGGCGCAACAAGAGTAAATCAGGAGAACCGTATCAAGCTCATGCTTGCCAATGCGAGGATGGGAAAATGATAAAAAACCGTAAAGGTGAGGTCATAGTCACCAATGAAAAACAGAACCAGCTTCTTGAAAAGCTCTATGGCTCTGCCGGCGGAAGGCTTGCGCTTAAAGTCCTTACAAGGCCTTTCCTTTCAAAAATGGCGGGCGCATTCATGGACTCACCGCTGTCCATACCGCTGATAAAGCCGTTCATCCGGAAAAGCGGCATAGATATGTCAGAGTATGAGAAAAAGAGATACTGGTCATATAACTCGTTCTTCACAAGAAAGATAAAGCCGGGTATGCGTCCGGTGGATATGTCACATGACGCTCTCATCAGTCCCTGCGATTCAAAGCTGACGGTATACAGGATAGATAAAAAAAGTATATTCAGGATAAAAGGCTCCCGCTACAGTCTCAGGGATCTTCTGAAGAACGATTTCCTTGCAAGAAGATATGAAGACGGATGGTGTATGATATTCCGCCTTGAGGTCAACGACTATCACAGATACTGCTATGTAGACGGCGGTATAAAGACCGAAAATACCCGTATCAAGGGACAGCTCCACACCGTCAATCCCATAGCGCTGAAGCGTTACAACATATATAAGCGCAACAGCCGTGAGTATACCCTCATCCACACCTATCACTTCGGAGATGTGGTACAGATGGAAGTAGGCGCAATGCTGGTGGGAAGGATATTCAACCTCCACGGCAGCGGCGGCATATGCAAGGGAGTAGAAAAAGGAATGTTTGAATTCGGCGGCTCAACAATAGTCCTCCTCATTGAAAAGGACAGAGTTCAGCCGGATAAGGATATACTTCGCAATTCCGCAGAGAACTGCGAGACCGTTGTGAAGTACGGAGAAAAAATAGGAACAGCAATATGAAAACAGGAGGCACAAACGAATCATGAACAATAACGATATCATCAATGAGATATTATCTTCTGTCAAGCAGCCGATGTGGGGCATATGGTACATCAGAGAGAAAATAGGTGCCGGCGCTTCAGCAACTGTATTCCGTGGAGAAGCTATCCGCAGGAACCAGGCAGAATATTCAGCTATAAAGGTAGAGCCCATAACCACAGGCGATGTTGAGTTCCGTGACGAGGCACAGAAGCAGGCTTACCTGGACGAATGCTTCAATCAGGTCTCACACGAAGCCACTATGCTCTACAAAATGAAGGACAGCCCCAACATCGTCACATACAAAGACGAATACTACAGCGACCTCATCCTCAACGGTAAAAAGGAAGGCTATTTCTTCATCAGGAGAATGGAACTCCTGGGCAACGTTTTTGAGCTTATGGCAAACCAGAAGTTCAACTACAGCGAGGATAATATAAAAGCTCTTGCAGCCGGCATAGGCGCCGGTCTTGCAACTGCCCATGCCAATGGTATCCTCCACAGGGATGTTGCTCCATACAACTTCTACCATTCTATCGATAATAAATACAAGCTCGGCGGCTTCAACTGCTATAACGATCCGGAGTATGTCGGCCAGGAAGATTACATGGCGCCTGAGATATACCTCCTCAAATCCGGAAGAGCTGAAAAGTATGACGCAAAGGCAGAGGTATTCGCACTTGGAATGTGCCTTTACCAGATGATGAACGGCGGATATCTTCCGTTTGAAGGCCCGAACACAACTCGTGAAGCTGCTATCGACCGCCGTATGCTGGGAGCAGAGCTTCCGCCTCCGGCTGACGCTTCAAAGGAGTTCGCAGCTATCATAATGAAGGCCTGTGCCGCTGATCCATCCGCAAGATATCAGTCCGTAGGACAGATGCTTGCCGATCTCAACACTCTCACAAGAGCTGACAATACTGACGATGCCAGATCAGCCCTCGGTATGGATGCTTATTCTGAGGATACAGAGCCTGCCCCTTATATACCTGATTTCTCCGATGACGAAGATCACGCCTATACCCGCCCTCCGAGAAGCAATCCCAACAAGAAGCTGATGATACTCCTCATCGCTGCCATAGTCGCACTTTTAGCAGTAGCCGGCGTAGGCCTGCTGTATGCCCTGAACAACAAAAAGGATGATAAGAGCAGTTCAGAGACAAAAACTCCGGCCGCTTCATCCGCTCAGGAAACAACTGAGACTCTGACAGAAGAGCCCGCCACAGAAGCTGATACAGAGGATGATACCCAGCCTTCTACAGAGGCAGCTACTGCTGATAGATCCGAGCATAACGACTTTACCCTGGACAGAACAAGTATGACTCTTGCCGTAGGAACTACCGGTATGCCCATGGTGCTTGAATATCCAGAGGGCTGTTCCGAGGCCGATGAGGTTTGGACATCCGACAATGAGGATGTGGCAACAGTCAATGAAATGGGACTTGTTACCGCAGTTGGCGTTGGTGAATGCAAGATAAAAATATCCTCATCAGAAGCACCTGACAAAAGCTCTGTCATAAACATTACTGTAGTTGAAGAAGACACAAGAGTTATTGACCTTGCCGCTTCACCTGCCCCTGCGATAGTTGACTATCCCGGACTTACATACATAGACGGTATACTCGTGGCAAACAAATCCTACAGCGTACCGGCTGACTACAGCCCCGGACTTATCCCCATTGCTCAGGAAAGATTTAATGCGCTCAGGGAATCAGCCGCACAGGACGGCCTCGACCTGTTCATATGCTCAGGCTTCCGTGACTACAACCTCCAGCAGCAGCTCTATGAGGGATATGCCGCTGAGGAGGCAAGTAAGGGCAAGGACGGTTACGCTGAGGCAGACAAGTATTCTGCCCGTCCCGGTCACTCCGAGCACCAGACCGGACTTGCAATGGATATAAATATGGCCAGCAGCGCATTTGAAGGAACTCCCGAGGCAAAATGGCTTGCAGAACACTGCTGGGAGTTTGGATTCATCATCCGCTATCCTGCCGACAAGGTGGATATAACCGGATATAAGTACGAGCCCTGGCATCTGCGCTATGTGGGCGGAGAGCTTGCAAAAGAGCTCACAGAAAAGGGCATCTGCCTCGAAGAATATCTGAACATCGATTCAAAATACAAAGACTGAGATCACAGTTAACGGCAGACAATTTGTCTGCCGTTTTTTTGCCCTGTTTTTTGTGTTTTATTTCCGGAAATTACTGCAATTTGCTACATTTAAAAAAGGCTATTGACAATAATTGCGATACGTTGTAGAATATTAGTTAGGGCTGTGATAAAGCCCATAATATAGAGAAATTATAAATGTGTGAACAAATAACGTAGACAAAAGAAACGGCAATGTACAAAGGGTGATAAAATGGTATTCAGCAGTTTGGAGTTCTTATTCATATTCCTGCCTGCTTTTATGTTGGTTTATGCGGTGTCGTCCGCTAAATATAAAAATCTGGTAATTTTTGCCGGCAGTGTCATTTTCTACAGTTTAGGAGTGAAGAAGCCGGTTTATATTTTTCTTTTCCTGCTGACGCTGCTGTTCGATTTCATAATCGCACAGTTTATCGAAAGTTTCCGGCGAACGTCGAGATTCTGGCTGACTTTAGGCGTCATATTCAACTTCTGGTGGCTTATATTCTTCAAGTACTGGGGATTCGGCACCGAAAACATCAACTCGATCTTCCATGCCGGTCTTACGGTCAAGGATATAATCCTTCCTATCGGCATAAGCTTCTATACCTTCCAGAACGTATCGTATCTGGCAGATGTATACCGGAAAAAGGCAAAAGCCGAAAAGAACCTTATCAATTACGGCGCATACATCAGTATGTTCCCGCAGCTCATCGCAGGCCCTATAGTTACCTACGAAACCGTTGCAAAGCAGCTCAGGAGCCGTACTCACAGCATCAAGCTGGTCGAGGACGGTCTCAAGACCTTCACTATCGGTCTCGGCTATAAGGTGCTCATCGCCAATCAGATCGGCGGTCTATGGCGTGATATTACCGCTGTCGGCTACAACATCATCTCCCCGAAGCTTGCATGGATGGGCATTTTCGCTTACTCCTTCCAGCTTTACTTTGACTTCTGCGGCTATTCGCTCATGGCGATAGGCCTCGGAAAGATAATGGGATTCGACCTCCCGAAGAACTTCGACCATCCGTATATGTCAGTGACCATGACAGAATTCTGGCGCCGCTGGCATATGACTCTCGGCTCATGGTTCAGGGAATATGTATACATCCCCCTCGGCGGAAACCGCAGAGGCAAAAGAAGGATGATATTCAACACCTTCTGCGTATGGCTCTTCACAGGCCTTTGGCACGGCGCAAGCTGGAACTTCGTCCTGTGGGGACTGGTGCTCTTCGGCATAATGATGCTGGAGAAATTCTATATAGGTGATTTCCTCAACAAGTACAAGCTTATCGGTCATGCGTATATGATAATAATAATACCGCTGACATGGCTGATATTCGCTGTAACTGACATGGATCAGATGAAGGAGTACTTCAGCCGCCTCCTCCCCTTTACCCACAAGGCTGATTCAGTCCTCCGAAAGGATGACTACGTAAAATACTGGAATATATACAAGAAATACTTCATCGCAGGCGCTGTGTTCTCAACACGGATACCTGAAATGATCTATAAAAAGATAAAAGGCTCAATGTTCACCGCACTTCTTCTGCTGGTGGTATTCTGGGCATCAGTATATTGTATGTATAAGGGAATGAACGATCCGTTCCTGTATTTCAGGTTCTGACAAAAGAGGAGATTATAAATGAACAAATTCAAACAGTGCACATATACAATAATTCTTCTGCTGACCTGTATAGTCGCTTCGCCAATGATATTCAAGCAGATATGGACTACAAGCGCAGAGAAGAAAAAGGAAACGCCCAAAAAGACCGTTGAACTGGATCTTAACCAGAACGGTGCAGAGCTTCCAACTGAAGCCGGCCAGGTCCCTCCGGATCAGCCTGCTCCGGATACACTGGCAACTACTCTGCCGGTACAGACAGTCACAGGCGCTGACGGCTCCGTGACCGAGATCCCCACGACTACTACCGCTGCCGCACCTGCTCAGCCAAGTGTGAACTTCGTCAAGTCGGACTTCTCCTACTTCGACGATGCTCTGTTCATCGGAGATTCACGTACCGTCGGAATTCAGGACTGGGGCTCTCTGGGCAATGCAGACTTCTTCTGCAACGTCGGACTTAACACACAGGCTGCCAGCTCCTCATCCGTTGACGGAGATCTGGCCTCAATGCTAAACAGCAATAACTACGGCAAGGTCTACATCATGCTGGGTATAAACGAGGTCGGCAACGATTTCAACACCACCTTCTCAAATTATCAGAAGCTTGTTGAAAACGTTCGTGCCAAGGCTCCGAATGCGATAATATATCTGCAATCAAACCTCCATGTGGCCGCCTTTGCCGAGGACGGAAGCATTAACAACGACAGGATCAATACCCTTAACAGCATGATCCAGTCGCTGGCAGACAACAAGAAGATATATTATCTTGACATAAACCCCGTTTTCGATGACGACTACGGCTGTCTCCGTGAAGACTGTACGGAGGACGGCGTTCATGTATTCGGCGTTTATTACCCGTCCTGGTGCGACTGGTACGCTCTCCATACTATACAGGAACAGCCTACCGCTCCGCTCCAGCCTATAACCGAGGCTCAGCCTGAGGAATAAGAATACAGCTGCCGCTCCTTACTGGGCGGCAGTTTTGTTTCGTTGACAAGCACGGCAACGAATGATATAATTGACTAAACTTCAAAATACAGAGGATATAGAGATGAAAGCAGAGAATATAGTCAGGAAACGCAGAATGATCGCAGCACTGGTCACACTTTTTTCAACAGCCTGCATAATTATTTCAATTTTATTCATAACGCTCCTTTCGCCTGACAGAAAAAATGGTCAGGAAAGCGCTGTACATAGCAGCACACACATTGATACTACTAATAAAGGCTCAAAAATACAAGCCGGTTCCCATATTTTCTTCGGCACATATGAGCAGGACAATGACGCTTCAAACGGAAAAGAAGACATAGAATGGCTCGTTCTTGCCAATGAAGGCGACAAAGCTCTTCTGATAAGCCAATACGGACTTGATGGCAAGCCATATGCAGATAATCTGAACGATACCCTATGGGAAACCTGCTCGCTGCGGAAATGGCTAAATGAAGATTTCATTGACATCGCCTTTTCTCCGGAAGAACAGAGCAGAATTATCAGTTCTGCCGTAACAGCAGACAAGAATCCGAAATACAGTACATCTCCCGGAAATGATACAACAGATAAAGTTTTTCTTCTGAGCATATCTGAGGTCGAAAAATATTTCAGTTCCTACAGCGACCGCCCATGTCATGGAACGGCTTACTGTCACGCTCAGGGCACGATAAAATCCAGCATCACCGGATATTGCTGGTGGTGGCTGCGGACACCGGGCGACACGCCTATCTACGCCGTGGTTATTGAGGATGACGGTACATTGGAACTGGGCGGAGACCGTGTGACCCTCGGAGGCCAGGCTGTACGTCCTGCTATGTGGATAGATACAAAGGACTTATAAGGCTGGCGGATATTCCTTGATCCAGAACAGACGGATGAAAAATATACCCCGTTTCTCCTTCAATGGTACTTGACATTTTTAATAAGATAGCGTAAAATATAATAGATATCATAAAAAACCGAAATGAGGTCACAAGTATGAAAAACAATGAAAAAGTAATGGACAAGATCGTAGACCTTTGTAAATCAAAGGGCTTTGTATACCCCGGCTCCGAGATCTACGGAGGTCTTGCAAATACATGGGACTACGGCCCGCTGGGTGTTGAACTCAAGAACAACATCAAGAAGGCATGGCTCAAGAAGTTCGTGCAGGAGAACAAGTACAACGTTGGTCTTGACTCTGCAATACTCATGAATCCGCAGACATGGGTAGCTTCCGGACATATCGGCGGCTTCTCAGATCCTCTCATGGATTGTAAGGAGTGTAAGACACGTCACCGTGCAGATAACCTTATCGAGGACTTTGACGGCACAAATGTTGCCGGCTGGTCAAACGAGCAGATGATGAACTACATCAAGGAGCACAATATCACCTGCCCTAACTGCGGAAAGCAGAACTTCACTGACATCCGTCAGTTCAACCTTATGTTCAAGACATTCCAGGGCGTTACTGAGGACAGCAAGTCTGAGCTTTACCTCCGTCCTGAGACAGCACAGGGTATATTCGTAAACTTTGCAAACATCCAGAGAACTACACGTAAAAAGGTACCTTTCGGCGTTGCTCAGGTAGGTAAGTCCTTCCGTAACGAGATCACTCCCGGAAACTTCATCTTCCGTGTACGTGAGTTCGAGCAGATGGAGCTTGAATTCTTCTGCAAGCCCGGCACTGACCTTGAGTGGTTCGACTACTGGAGAAGCTACTGTAAGAACTTCCTCCTCAGCCTCGGTCTCAAGGAGGAGAACATCCGTCTCCGTGACCACGATCAGGAGGAGCTCTGCTTCTACTCAAAGGCAACAACAGACTTTGAATACCTCTTCCCATTCGGCTGGGGCGAGCTCTGGGGCGTAGCTGACAGAACAGACTACGACCTCACACAGCACATCAACACCAGCGGTAAGTCTCTTGAATACTTTGATCCTGAGACAAACGAGAAGTACATCCCATACGTTATCGAGCCTTCTCTCGGTGTTGAGCGACTCTTCCTCTCTGTTGTCACAGAGGCTTACGACGAAGAAGAGCTCGTATCCACTGACAAGAACGGAAACGAGAAGAAGGAAGTTCGTACAGTTATGCGTTTCCATCCTGCTCTTGCACCTTTCAAGTGTGCAGTTCTTCCTCTTGTAAAGAAGCTTACACCAAAGGCAGAAGAGGTATACGATATGCTCTCCAAGAAGTTCATGGTAGACTTTGACGAGACAGGCACTATCGGTAAGAGATACCGCCGCCAGGACGAGATCGGTACTCCATTCTGTATCACATACGACTTCGATACTCTTGAGAAGGATAACTGCGTAACAGTACGTGACCGTGATACAATGCAGCAGGAGCGTATCGCTATCGATGAGCTGGAAGCTTATCTCGAATCAAAGATGGTATTCTGAAAAAACTAAAGCAGCTTATTATCCTCCGCAGTTTTATAAATCTGCGGAGGATTTTCTGCATTTTTTTATAAAATATGTCCGATTCCTCCCCGTTTCTGCGAGAGTATATAGTAGACGGCACCTTCACACCGTACCGTCAATAGAATGTTGAAAAGGAGTCAGAGATATGAAAAAGACTATTATCATCTCAATGCTTGCTGGACTTACGCTTATGGCAGCAAGCTGCGGCAAAACCAGCGATTCATCCGATAACAAGAACGCCCCCGCTTCAGTTGCTTCACCGGTTGCAATGAACGCTGAAGATGCTGCTGACAATGGCGCATCTTCCGAAAACGACGAACTTAAAACTATAGCAGCTGAACTCACAGACGCATACGGAATCATCAAGAAAGACATAATGGGAGGAGAACTCCAGACTGATGACAGCAGTGTGCTCGAATTCAAGGCACCAGCTCCCGATAACGGCGACATAACCCTCACAAAGGTTTGTGACGATCGCTTCAAAGACACAGACGCACTCAGAGATTTCTATTTCTCGACCGTGTTCACCGGCAACGAGGAATACCTATTCGGCGGAGATTTCGATAAGGAGACCTACCCGGAAGGCAGTGTTCTGCCATTTGAGCTCTCAATGCTGAGGTATATGATGTACGACGGACAGCTCTACGTAAATAAGGGCAATCTGGCCAGCACTGATTTTTACACCTGGATAGATGACATCAATATCAAGGATCAGTCTGACACAGCGTTTACTGCTGAAAGAAAATACACCACCAACTGCGGAAAAGTCAAAGCAATGGAATTTGACATATCCTGTGATAACGGCTCATGGATAATAACCGGCTACAGATCTATAAATATATAATTTACCAATGCCCTGCCAGCTTTGACTGGCGGGGCATTTCCTGTATATCCCCACGAAAACCCTGACAAATGTGATAGTTTGGTAAAACTTTATCATACTCCCCTGCCAGGGGCTTTACAATTGTAAGACTGTTGTGGTATAATATATTTTGTGTAAAAACCACATCATTAAGAAAGAAGTGTTTTATATGACAAAGATAACCATTTTCTCCGGATTTCTCGGTGCCGGAAAGACTACCCTCATAAAGAAGCTCATAAAAGAGGGCTATAACGGCGAAAAGCTGGTGCTTATCGAGAACGAGTTCG
>LVAK01000007.1 GCA_001604035.1 Clostridiales bacterium Firm_05 | reverse complement strand
GAGCTTGAACCGGCTGAGCTTCCACACGTAATGGGCGTTTCAGGCAGCATGGCGACATTGTCCCCGGCCGCAGGCTTTGATGAGGGCTTTTTTGTGGCAAAATTCAGAAAGAAAAAATAGATGAAAGGAGTGCAGCTCTTTGGAAAAACTTGATATCCTCAGCATGACTCTTCCGGAGATCGAGACTGTCCTTGAGGGCATAGGAGAGAAAAAATTCAGGGCAAAACAGATCTTTCAGTGGCTTCACGTAAAAAGAGTCTTTGATTTCGACAAAATGACTGATATATCTGTCCAATTGAGACTGCGCTTAAATGAAATATTTTGTATAAATGGACTATTTGTGCAGAAAAGGCTTGAATCTTCTATAGATAATACGGTAAAATATCTGTATAGGCTTTCTGACGGGAACTTTGTGGAGACTGTTCTCATGGAGTACAGCTACGGCTACAGCATTTGCGTGTCCACTCAGGTGGGCTGTAAAATGGGCTGCAGGTTCTGTGCTTCCGCTATTGCAGGATACGTCCGTGATCTTAAAACGTCGGAGATACTTATGCAGATCTACGAGACTGAAAAGGACGCCGGTGTAAAGGTGTCCGGCATCGTACTCATGGGTATCGGTGAGCCGCTGGACAACTTTGACAATGTCATGCGATTCCTGGAACTGCTTTCGGACAAGAACGGTACGGACATGAGCCTGAGACACGTTTCACTGTCCACCTGCGGTATAGTCCCGAGAATATACGAGCTGGCGGAGAAAAAGCTCCAGCTTACACTGTGTATTTCCCTTCACAGTGCAGACAACGACAGAAGAAGTGAAATAATGCCCGTCAACCGGACATATAATATCACTGAGCTGATACAGGCCTGCCGGCATTATATCAGCGTGACAGGACGGCGTATCACATTTGAATATGCCGTTATCGATGATGTTAATTCCTCGGATAAGGATGCGGATAGGCTCTCAGATCTGCTTAGAGGGATAAACTGCCACGTAAACCTTATTCCGGTAAATAAAGTAAAAGAGAGAAATTATACCACAGCACGCTCGGGCGTTGCGGATTTTGCAAAGCGCCTCGGAAAGCGTGGTATAAATGCGACCGTGAGGAGAACTCTCGGAAGCGATATAGAAGCCGCCTGCGGCCAGCTTAGGCGTGATGCGGCAGAACAGAGAAAGAAAACAGGGGAGGCATAGGATTGAGATACCGTTGCGGTACGGATATCGGTCTCAAGCGTGACGAGAATCAGGATGCTGTGAGATGTGAATATTACGGCCATAATATACTTGCTGTCGTATGTGACGGCATGGGCGGCGAGCGTGCCGGCAAGGAGGCCAGCGCACTTGCTATCGAGGAATTTTTCCAGCGCTTCTCAGCCGGCTATACTGAGAGCCTCGGCGATGAGGAGATAAGGAAGCTGCTCGTATCGTCCATGTCTGCTGCAAATTCTGTGATATATACCAGGGCAAGACTGGATTTCAAAAATTTCGGCATGGGTACGACCTGTGTTGCAGCGTTTGTCAATAAACATTCGGCATTCATAATCAATGTGGGAGACAGCAGAGCCTATCTCATAACAGATAAGCAGCTGCTTAAGATCACTACCGACCATAATGTGGCTGAGCTCCTGTATGAACAGGGCAAGATCACTGAAGAGGAGAAGGAGGATCACCCCCAGAAGCATATGCTCGTGAGAGCGGTAGGAGTAGAAAAGACTGTCCTGCCGGATACTTTTATACTCGATTACGAAGATAAGATCAGTCTGCTGCTTTGCTCGGACGGCCTTTCGGGCTATTGCGGCGACGATGAAATATATGACGTCATCCTGAATTCATCCTTCGATGACGTCGCAGACCAACTGATAAAGCTTGCGCTCAGTAAGGGCGGACGGGATAATATCACCGTTGCGGTTATATCAGATTGATTCAGGAGGAAAGGAAATGGATAAGAATATCGGCAAAAAGCTCGATGGAAGATACGAGATAACTGAGCTGATCGGTGTCGGAGGCATGGCTGAGGTCTACAAGGGCATCGATGTCATCGACAACAAGACAGTGGCTATCAAGATCCTGAAAAAGGAGTACGCAGAGAACGAGGAGTTCCTCCGCCGTTTCAGGAACGAGTCAAAGGCTATCGCTGTTCTTTCACATCCCAATATCGTAAAGATATACGATGTCGGTTTTTCGGAGAAGATACAGTACATCGTTATGGAGTACATCGACGGTATAACTCTGAAGGAGTATATCGAGGAGGAAAAGGTACTTACATGGAAGGATACTGTACACTTTGTTATACAGATACTCCGTGCTCTCCAGCACGCTCATGATAAGGGCATCGTCCACAGAGACATAAAGCCCCAGAACATAATGATGTTCACAGACGGCACCATAAAGGTCATGGACTTCGGCATCGCCAAGTTCGCCCGTGAGGAGGGCAAGACCGCTACCGACCAGGCCATCGGCAGCGTACACTATATAAGCCCCGAGCAGGCAAGCGGAAGTGTTACCGACGCAAAGAGCGATATCTATTCCGTAGGTGCAATGATGTATGAGATGCTTACAGGAAGAAAGCCTTTCGACAGCGATAATCCTGTGGCTATAGCAGTTATGCATATGCACGATATCCCTGAAAGACCAAGGGCTATCAATCCGGATATCCCGGATGGACTTGAGGAGATCGTCCTCAGAGCTATGGAAAAGGCTCCGGAGGACAGATACCAGACGACCGGCGATATGATAAAGGACATAGAGGCCTTCAAGGCAGATCCTTCCATCACTTTCGGATACTATCAGGAGGAAGAAGAGGAGGAGAACAAGGAAGACACTATCCACTTCACCGCTCCATCCTCAGAGAACAATGAGAGAGTGCTCGAAAAGGAAAATGCAGGAAATGCTCCGGTATATGCGGCAGCAGGAGCTGCGGCAGGTGCAGCGATGTACGGTGCACAGCAGAGAGGCTACGGAATGCCTCAGCAGCCGGCAGGCCCTCAGAGATATGCTCCACAGCCTCAGGGCTACTATGAAGACGATGAGGATGAAGAGGAAGAGGAGGAGCGCTCCTCACTTGTTATCCCTGTCCTCACAGCAGTAGTCGTAGTCGTTATCATCGTTGCTGTAATATTCATTGCTTCGCTTCTCAGCGGACTGCTCAAGAACAGCGGCAAGAAGAATGACTATACCATGGAAGATTTCATCGGTATGGACTACAACGAGGCACAGAGCAAGTACGGAAACAGCATACAGTTCGAGGTAGTAGGTTCAGAGTATGACGAACATCCAGAGAACTCTATCATATGGCAGTCTATAGAAGCCGGAACCGAATTCAACAAGGGCGATACCCTGAAGGTAAAGATCAGTAAGGGTATGGAGACTGTCGAAGTCCCTAACGTAGTAAACTTCAATCAGGAGCTTGCCAAGGAACAGCTTAAGCTGAAAGACCTTGAACCGAAGATCAAACAGCAGTCTGATCCGAAGGTTGAAAAGGGCAAGGTAATAAAGACTGAGCCAAAGGCCGGCGAAATGGCACACAGAGGCTCACAGGTAATAGTCTATGTAAGTATGGGCGCAAATCAGGGACAGTTAGAGGTCAAGGACTTCAAGGGTATGTCTGCTGAGGACGCTGTTGCATTGGCATCTTACATCGGACTCAAGGCAAAGACTGAGCCGCAGGCTTCATATGAGCCGGAGGGCACAGTAGTTGACCAGAGCATCAAGGCTAAGGAAAGAGTTGACGAGGGCACAGAGATCATCCTCTATGTCAGCAACGGTAAGGATCCTGACGGTGAGATACCGTTCAGAGTTTCATTCCCGTCAGATGCTGTAGGACGTTACGTTATCGACTACGTTATCATGGGTAAGGACGGCAAGAGAAGCACACAGAGCTCGACTGTTATCCTTCTCCCAGATTATCCTGACTACGAAGAGGTTATCTCCGGTTCAGGGGAGAACGTTCAGGTAACTGTAAAGCTTACGAATATGAACAACAACGCAAGTGCGACACTTGGCTCGTATCTCTTCAACTTCGCTACAGGAAGCATAACAGTACAGAGCGAGGATATCAGAGGCGCATTTGATATGGTAGGAGCATTCCCGGAGCCTGAGACAGATCCTCCGACGGAATATGTTGAGCCGACAGATCCGCCTTATGTTGAGCCAGAGCCGCAGCAGCCAACAGCAGATCCTTCATGGAAGCCCGGTGAGAACGGCGAGTACGATCAAAACGGCGTCTGGGTACCTTATGTTGAGTTCCAGAACGGCGAATGGGTCTACAGTGAAGAGACTGGCATGACAACATGGCACTGGTATTGATGGACGGAAATAATACCAGCGGAATAATAACAAAATGCTTAGGGGGACTCTATACTGTAGAGTCCCCTGACGGCATATATGAGTGTAAAGCAAGAGGAGTTTTCCGCAACAGAGGGATAAGTCCCTGCGTGGGCGACAGGGTGACACTGGATAACGGTGTCATCAGCGAGATAGCTCCACGAAAAAACAGTATAATCCGACCTCCCCTTGCAAATCTTGACCAGCTTATATTCATAGTCTCTACCTGCTCTCCTGCACCGAATTATCTGATACTGGATAAGTTCATAGCTATTGCGGAGTACAAGGGCATACGCCCTGTGGTGGTGATAACAAAGACAGACCTGGGCGACAGTGCCCCCATACATGAGATATACGGCGGTATCGACATCGATGTGATCGATGTGGACTACTCTCAGCCCTCTACGGTGGACAGGGTAAGGAAGCTGCTCTCCGGAAAGATAAGCGCATTTACAGGGAACTCCGGAGCAGGCAAGTCAACACTGCTGAACGCTGTTGATCCTACACTGGATATCCCCACTGCTGAGATAAGCAAAAAGCTGGGCAGAGGCCGCCACACCACACGCCATGCGGAGCTGTACAAGCTTTCGGGCGGAGGATATATCGCTGACACTCCCGGTTTCTCCACATTTGAGACGAATCGCTATGATATCATACGCAAGGAGGAGCTTGCAGACTGTTTCCGTGAGATGAGAGACTTTACCGGAGACTGCCGTTTCAGGGACTGCTCCCATACCTGCGAGAAGGGCTGTGCGGTGCTGGAAGCACTGGACAGGGGAGAGATACATAAGAGCCGCCATGAAAGCTACTGTACTATGTATGAAGAGGCAAAACAGCTTAAGGAGTGGGAGCTTAAATGAAAAGATGCCATATTTTTGCAGGGGGAGAGCTTGGCAATATAGCTAAGTACTGGTTTCCCAACCACGGAGGCTACGTTATCTGTGCCGACAGCGGTTATAAACACGCAAAGAAGCTGAAACTGAAGCCGGATGTGATAGTCGGGGACTTTGATTCCTACAAAGGAAAGCTGCCGGATGACTGCGAGATAATACGTACGGTGCCGGAGAAAGACGATACCGATACCCTTATGGCGGTAAAAATAGCGATAGAGCGTGGGTATGATGTCATATATCTCTACGGAGCAATGGGAGGTCCTCGCTTTGACCATGCCTTCGCTAATATTCAGACTATTTTATATGCCCGTGAGCACGGTGCTGACCTCATGCTTATAGGAAACGAGTTTATCTGCATACAGGGAGCAAAAGAGGGCGAGGCTATGTACATCGATGAGTCAAAACGCTGGGGATTCAAGTATCTTTCAGTGTTTGCAATAACCGAGACAGTGAAGATAAGAAGTCTCAGGGGAGTAAAATATCCGCTCGAAAACTACGAGATGAAGAACTCGTTCCCTATAGGAGTGAGCAACGAGATAACCTGTGAACACGCTTTCCTTGACATAGAGAGCGGACTTGCTCTTGTTATTCAGTCCTGATGTAACAAATATGTTCCTGCTGAATATAATGGAATATATCCATTATAAGGAGGCATACTTAATGAAGGTAGTAGTCATCAGAAGCCCCAAATTGCTTGCAGGAATATTCAGAGCCATATTCCGGATAAAAAAGGAAGAACAGGAACAGTAAAATACATGGCGTACATGATGGACGACTGAGACTGTCAATTAAGCTCAGATCAAATTGAAAAACTGCGGGCGCCGGGACGGCGCCCCTATATAAAATCGAAAAATATCACAAAATTGTAGGGGCGGCGATTCGCCGCCCGCATTGCCGTTTTAGTAAATTATGACTTTTGTGATAAACAGAGGCGTACATGATGTACGCCTGTTTTTATAGGAAATATTTGAAAATATGATTTAATTTATTTCCTGCTCTTGAAATCTGTGATTTGATGTGATATAATTAATTGTAAGCGTGCATATGCACAAATTATTATTACGAAAAGAGGAAATATAATGCCTGCTAATATTGTTGTCGGAACTCAGTGGGGAGACGAAGGAAAGGGTAAGATCATTGACATAATCTCTTCCCGTGCTGACGTTGTTGTTCGTTCTCAGGGCGGTAATAATGCCGGTCATACCGTTGTTAACAACGGAGAAGTGTATAAGCTCCACCTTATCCCTTCCGGTATACTTTACCCCAATACTCTCTGCCTCATCGGCGCAGGAGTAGTTCTTGATCCAAAGGACTTCATCGGAGAGCTGGACAGCCTTGCTGAAAGAGGTATCAAGACTGAGGGACACCTTAAAGTTGATCCCCGTGCACATATCGTTATGCCATGGCACATTGCTCTTGACGGTCTCTCAGAGGCATTCAGAGGCGGCAAGGACATCGGTACTACAAAGCGTGGCATAGGCCCGACATACATGGACAAGTATGAGAGATGCGGCATAAGGATGTATGACCTTACACATCCTGAGGTGCTTGCAGAGAAGATACAGTCCACAGGCAGACTTAAGAATAAGATAATCACAGAGGTATACGGCGGCGAGCCATTCGACCTTGATGCCGTTACTAAGGAGTATACCGAGTACGGCAAGAGACTTCTTCCCTATATGGATGATGTTTCTGTTCTCACCTTTGAGGCTGACAAGGCCGGAAAGACTATCATGTTCGAGGGAGCTCAGGCTACTCTCCTTGATATCGATTTCGGTACTTATCCTTACGTAACATCTTCACATCCACTCTCAGCAGGCGTATGTGTAGGTACAGGCGTAGGCCCTAAGGTCATCACAAACATAATCGGTGTAGCAAAGGCTTATACTACCCGTGTAGGCAAGGGACCATTCCCGACTGAGCTTGACGATGAGATCGGCGACCAGATCAGAAATGTAGGCGGCGAATTCGGTACAACTACCGGCCGTCCGAGAAGAACAGGCTGGTTCGATGCAGTTATCGTCCGCCACTCAGTAAGAGTGAACGGCCTCGACAGCCTTGCTATCAACAAACTGGACACCCTTGCAGGCATAGATACGCTCAAGGTGTGCGTTGCCTACAAGAAGCCCGATGGAACTATCACAGAAAACTTCCCGCCCACTCTCGAAGAGCTGGAGGGCTGTGAGCCTGTTTACGAGGAGTTCCCCGGTTTCAGTGAGGATATCTCAAAGTGCAGTAGCTTTGATGAGCTGCCGGACAATTGCCGCAGCTATATAGCTCGCCTTGAGGAACTGGTGGGATGCCACGTAAGTATGGTTGGAATCGGCCCCGACCGTGCTCAGATTCTTGAAAGGTAAAATGAGGATAATAAAGAATATTATTGCAGTTGCTGCTGCGCTGACCTGTTTAGTTGGCGCAGCACCGGCATATTCAGCGGTATCTGCCGCTTATACTGAGGCTGTTACAGACAGCGCTCAGACAAAGAATACTTTTGCTTCTTCAAACGAGGCAGCAATATATGTAAGAGAACAGCTTGTAAAGAGAAATACCGATATTTCCATAACTCTTCCCAGTGATGAGGGGATTTCAGGCCGTGATCTTATGAACAAGGTGATCGATCTTGCCGTAGCTGAAACAGACGTTGGCAGTGAGGGGGACTATCTCCGCATGAGCATGAAGGGCCACGGCGGCATGATAACAAAATCTTCCGGTCAGATCACTCTTGACATCCATGTGGATTACTATACCGATGCGGAGCAGGAGAAGTATGTCGCCGGAAGGATAGCAAGCATAGTCTCTATGCTCAAACCAGACGGCAAGTCGGAGTACGAAAAGATCCTCTCTGCTTATAAATGGACCACTGCCAATATAAGCTATGCGGATGATATGGAAAATGATATCATATTCACAGCTTATGGCGCCCTCCATAACGGAAAAGCGGTCTGTCAGGGCTATGCACAGGTTATGTACCGTATGCTCAGGGAGATGGGGGTAGCTGTCCGCATGATAACCGGTACCGGTACCGGAGGAGGAAATCATGTATGGCTGATAGCAGAGGCTGACGGCTGGTATTACTATATCGATCCAACATATGACGGCGGTGAGAAGCCGGAGAATTTCATGTTCTTTATGAAGGGAACAGAGGATTTCGACCTCGGAGAGGCAAAGCATTCTCCCAGCCATGGAAAGAAGGAGCTCCCTCATCTTGAACCGGATTACTATTCGGAGGAGTTCAACTCTGAATATCCCATAAACGTTACGGAATACGTTCCCTCCTCACCGGCATATCGCTTTATTCTCGGGGATGTGGATCTGAACGGCTGTATTGATGCCTTTGATCTTACGAATCTCAGACAGGGGATACTCTATGGTATCTTCTCAGAAAGAAGCAGACTTGCAGCTGATGTTGACTGCGACGGCAGTGTTAAGTTAAATGATCTTGTACTCTTACAGTCCTACCTTATGGGCAGAGTAAGCTCGTTTGCTGACAAGGCTGTATAGTGAGAGGTATGTGGCTATGAAGATCATGAAATGTATTGCCGCAGCAGCAGCGGCAGCCATAATGCTGGTATTTCCGGCAGATAAATGCTATGCCCGATATGATGCATCAGCAGTAGGTGTATCTGTTCAGCAGCCGGTATATTCTGCACAGAGCTTTGACACTGTGGAACTGGCAGCAGATTACCTTAGCTCTGAGGTAAAGAAGCATTCTGCTGAGATACGCATCAGTGCTCCGATAAGTTTTGAACAGTCCGAAAACTATCTCAGATCATTGTTTGACGCAGCATTCCCTGAGACAGGCAGAGGCAGCGACGGTGATTACCTTCGCTATTCCATAAAGGATCTGTCCTGCGGTATGAGCGGAAATAATAAGAAGGTCACATTTACACTGAAATTATTATACCATACCACTTCATCACAGGAGAGCTATGTTGACAAAAAGGTCAAAGAGATAGAGGATAGCCTGGAGCTTTCAAAAAAGAATGACTACGGCAAGCTCTATGCTATATATGACTGGATCATAAAGAACGTGACTTATTCTCAGAGCACGGAAAATACCGAGGTATTTTCAGCATACGGCGCTCTGAAAAACGGCAATGCTGTCTGTCAGGGCTTTTCGCAGCTCTTCTACAGAATGGCAATGGATTCAGGCGTATCATGCCGTATTATCGGTGGAACTGCCGGTAATTCAAGCCACGCCTGGCTGATAGCGGCCGTAAACGGAACATATTACTTCCTTGATCCCACCTGGGACAGCGCATATAAAGGCCAGGTGAGGTACTACTTCCTTCAGGGAGAGAACGACTTTGATCCCTCCGGCGCACAGATGAAGCATACTATGGGTACTGACGGTAACGATATCTATCCGGATTACAATTCTTCCGGATTCAGGAAGCTCTACCCGATATCCAAGACGAAATACTCATCCAGTGACAGACCAGGCAGCTATGAGCTGGGAGATATCAACGGTGACGGAACTATAGACGGCTCAGACGCAACAATGGTACTCAAGGCATACGGCCAGCTGAATTCATTTGGAAACTGCGGTATGCCGGCTCTCCAGAGACTTGCATCAGATGTTAACAGCGACGGAACTGTTGACGGCACGGATGCAACTATAATACTGAAGTACTTCTCGTTTGTCCTCGCAGGTCACAAGATCTCGTTCAAGGACTTTCTCAAAATGTAAAAGTAAGAGGTGGATTTAATGAACAACGAAAACGGATTCGGCGGTTCTCCGCTGGAGGATATCGAGTATACAGCTCCGAAGCCAAAAAATGACGGTCCTACAGGAGTAGCAGCGCCGGTACTTGACGATATAGATTATGTAGCTCCGACAGCTAAGAAGGGCGGCCCTACAGGAGTTGCTGCTCCCGTGCTTGATGATATGTCAGGCTATACTCCGCAGAGTGAGAAGAAGGGCGCTCCGACCGGAGTTTCCGCTCCTGTTCTGGATGATGAGGTACCATATACAAGCAATTCATCCCAGCCTGAACAGCTGGTGCTCACGGATGAGGAGATAATCAACGGCCTTACTCCGGAGCTGCTGGAGACGTTCAACAAGCTTCCTCCTGAGAATCAGCAGAAGGTACTTGATATGAGAAGGGCACAGCTTGGCGCTGTTGCACCAGCACCTGTTGTTTCAGCTCCCGTGCTTGATGAGGACAACTACACACCTCCTCCGAAGAAGGAAGAGCCAGTAAAGCCGGCTGAACCGATAACAGCACCTGTTCTTGATGAAGCTCCTGAGCCGCCTAAGTACGTACCAAAGTATGTTGACGAGGATCTCGAAAGAGCAAAGCAGGAGGCCTCGAAGAAAGCGGTAGCCGCTCAGCTCGTATCTGAGCAGAAGGATTCCAAGGAGAGCTTGAGAATGATGATCCAGCTCAAGGAAGAGCGTCAGGCAGAACTTGCAGAAAAAGGCTTCAAGCTTTCATTGGTAGTGGCTCTGATAGGAATAGTTGCTGCAGTAGCATTTTATCTACTCTATGCAGGACAGCTTGGCCTGAAATACAAAGACGGCATGAGCGGTATCAGCAGTACTGTGAGCAATTCTGCACTTTATTTTGCATTGGCAGCCGGAGCTTGCGCTATATTACTTATAACCGGCGTAGGATTCGTGAAGTCGCTCACCTCATTGGTGTTCCTGCTGTTGGGAATAGTACAGTTGTTCCCGGGAATAGTGATGATACCACAGCATGAGGGAAGCCTTGTCCTTGTGGGTATCCTCTATGCAGTGGCTATGATATGCACAGTTGTTGTGTTCTTCATGCTCTCGGGCAGCGAGGCTATAGGCCAGTTCTTTAAAAAAGAAAAGTGATATAAAGCTGATAAAAGGCGTCCCTTTCAAAAGGGACGCCTTTCGTGTTCAACATGATTTTAATAAAGACACTTTATTATCCTGGGACGATGACCGGCTCAGATGCCGCAGTCTTCGTAGTCCTTCCATTTTTCGATATAGAGTCTGTTGCTCCAATTCTTATACATGATGTAAGTAACAGAGGCTATAGCGAGGAAAATAGCGCTCAGGAGAGGAAGTGAATCTTTTAAAAAGCAAGCTTTGTTTTTTATCTGTCCTTTCATCATATTTACCTCCTTTCCACCCTTAGGATATATGAATTGAGGGGCAGAAAGCCGCCCCTCTGACAGATCATGTGATTATTCAGCTGTTTCAGCATCAACTGCCGGAGCAGCACCGCCGTTCATTTCAGCCATCAGTCTTGCGAGCTCAGCATCGACCTTAGCGTCTGACTCGATCTGATCGAAGGTCTCGGTAAGGTCGTCCTTATCCATGCCAGCGATCTCTGAGAATGCAGCAGCCTCAGCTTCCTTGCGCTCGATCTTTTCTTCCATTTTGCCCAGCTTTTCGAGAGCAGAATTGCCGTCGAATCCGCCGGTAGACTTAGCGAGGCTCTTCTGAGTATCAGCCATCTGAGAACGTGCGATGAGCATAGCCTGACGGGACTTAGCCTCATCCAGCTTTGACTTGAGCACTTCTACCTGATTACCGATAGCTTCGGTCTGAGCAGAGATCGAATCGAACATCTCCTTGTAGTTAGCAACATCCTCATCAGCCTTGACTTTCTTGGCGAGAGCCTGCTTTGCAAGTTCAGGATTACCCTGAGCGAGGGCAGCTTTAGCCTTGGATTCCCAGCTTGCAGAGATCTTCTGAGCCTCGAGATACTTCTTCTCGGCGAGACGTTCACTTGCCTTAGCCTTACCGTAATTCTGGGTAGCCTTGGTAAGCTCCTGCTGCATATCGATAATTATCTGCTTGACCATCTTCTCCGGATCCTCAGCTCTGTCGATGAGGTCGTTGACGTTAGCCTTGAGCAGATCACTTAATCTTCTGAAAATTCCCATAGTTAAATCCTCCTGTTTCATGGTAATGATGTGTTGAACGGTGCGGACCCCTTTCCGCTGCCGTCATAATTATTATATATTACAAAAGCCGGCTTGTCAAGAAAAATCGTGTTGATTTCATCAAATTTTCATTGTTATTACAAAATGATTCTGAGCAAAATGCTGTTAATGAGGCCGAAATACTCGGTGATAGGCAGTTTCGGAGAGTTTATATCTCCTCGGCCTCTACCTCATCGATATAACGGCTCAGCTCTTCAAGGGAGATGCCTTTGGATTCAAGGGGCTCGTCCTCGTTTATCCTGAGGAGCTTTTCCCGCAGATCAAGCATTTTCTTTCTGCGTTCATATGCTTCCGCATTCATAACGACCAGGTCGGGCTGGCCTTCCTTGGTGAGCTTGAGCGGTTCGGAGGTCATATTACAGAGCTTGACGAAGAGATCGTAATTGGCGCTGAAATCCTCATGCTTTATAGAGATCATAAAGTTTGCTCCTTTCGGGTAAAAAATAATTATAAATGCAGTATCTGTCTTGCAGATATATGCGGCTGAGTTACACTTATTGTACAACATAAGGGCAGAAAAGTCAAGGATCATGGTTTTATAAAACTGATTGGCAGTATATGACGGTTCGTGCGTGTTGGATAATATAAAAAGCATGATAGATCAGTTGGTCAGTATTATATGTCATTGAAAGTCTTTCTGTTATGAGCTATAATGTTATCAGACAGAGAAAACCGGCGTCGCAGGGGATCGCCGGTTATATCTGAGCAAAGCAAAGACATGGATATTTTTGTTCTGTTTTGCTTTTCAGGAGAGATGTTAATAATGACCGCAGCTGAAAAAGAGATACTGGTGCGGCCGGAGCTTTAGGCGGCTTCGGAAGGATCACCATAGATCAGCAGAATGCGGCGGAGAGACAGTTGAGCGGATGTGTGTATTAGGCAGCATATCCGGTTTGACAGAAAAGGACACAGTTACCCTCAAAGGAATCAATGGTCTGAATGGCATGATCTTTAGCATTGTTTGTGCAGTATAAAACAGCGTAAATAGAAAAGCTGTCAAGGATGAAAAACGTTCTTCAGGGGGCCTGCTTAAGAGCAGGAATAATTGGGTACTGAGTTGATCAGTGCTGGATCATGTACCATGCCGGCTGTTGTTACAGCGGAGACTCCAGACGGCCTCTGCAATTAAATAATGAAACCTCTCTTATGTAAGGGTACGGCCGTAAGGCCTTATCCTTACAAAGCACCTTACCCCGGAGCATATATTGTTGTATAGCTCCGGCAGCAGATATATGCAGATTAGTCTGCATGGAATGCTGATATCTCTCCCGGAGGCCTGATAAACCTCCGGTTCCCCTAAATATAATGATATAATGGAAAAAGGAACTGGATATGCAGTTCCTTTTTTCATTGTTATGAGTTTTCGCTGAGATAGGTACCTATCCTGTTGTTGAGCATATCCACACAGTCATCTACAGACTGTTCGCCGTTCATGACAGCGGTGTACTCCTCCTTTATGATATTGTTTATCTCAGGGGTGATGCCGAGTTCTATCTTTACAGAAGTTGCGTAGTCGATAGCCTGCTGTATCTGCTCCGGACTTATCCGCCATGTCTCATTGCTGTCAAAGTGGGAGGGATTCGAGTAACCGGCGATAGCTCCGTTTTTCCACTTATGCTTATCGGAGGTTATCTCCGTCAAGGCGGAGGATATTACAGGTACATCAAAAACTTGGCCGGGGTCGCCCTGTAACTCCGGGGCAAGAAGGCTGTTGATTATGGCCCATGCGTCCTCCTTGTGGGAGCTGTTCTCCATGATTCCGTACAGCTCGCTTGTCCAGCCTATGGCTCCGCTGCCGTTAATGGAGGGATAGCCCACAAATGTAAGGTCACTGCCTTCAATGTAATAGTATTCCTGCGCCATAGTTGCGGTAAGACCAAGAGGGAATGGGACTCCACTGAGAAGAGCCTTGTCGGAGAGAAGGGAATCATCATAGTAGCCGAAGGGATATTCCCTGTCTGGCAGACCGGACAGAAATTCCAGAGTCTCCTTGAATGGGCCGCTGAAATCACAGGTGCTGTCCTCAAAGTCGATAGAGTCATAGGCCACCTTTGTCAGCATATATTCCCAGAGCGTATCTTCAGATGTAGCTCCCCGGAGGAATTCCATATCCTCCGGCAGGTTTTTGTAGGTCTCGATAGCATCCTTGTAGCTCCAGCCGGTCATGTCTTTGTCGAAATGGTATGCCTTGGCAGTTGCAGTCTTGAAATAGAAGCTGTCGTAGATGTAGTCTATTTTCCCGTCATGGGTTATGCTCTCCCTGACATTTGGGAGAAAATCGCCGGGATTGGTTCCGTCATAGCTCTCCATAAGGGGAGTGAGGTCCGCAAGATAGCCTTTCTTCCGGAGCTTTTCCATGTTGTGGGACTGAGTGACGATTATATCAGGGGAGTTGCCGGAGAGTATCTCGATATTCATATCCGTCAGCGCCTGAGTGCCGTAAGGATCGTCCTCGCAGAAAAATTCGGTCTCGTCAAGGACGTACTTCCCACTTTCTCTGACGAATTTATTGATAGGGTCGTTGTCATTGCGGTGGAATGTGGTGGTGTAGAACAGCTTTATGTGTATCTTTTCCTGAGAGCCGTCCTGAAAATTGCCGTCGGGGATAACAACAGTGTCAGACGAGCTCTTTTTTCCTTTTCCGCAGGAAACAGCCCCTGCAAAGAACGTCATAGCTGTCAGCAATGCAATAAGTCTTTTCATAGCTCACTCCTCCTTAACATTATGAGAAATTCTCTGAAAGATAAATGGAAATACGATCCTGAAGTCTTTCCGCACACTGTTCGGCAGTACATTCGCCGTGGAAGTAATTGCCGGTCTCCTCATAGTAGATATCGTATATGAAGTTCAGCATCTCGATATCATTGCCGGAGAACTTGTTGGGATTGGCGGTGGGCTGGGCGTCATTGATGAGCTTGTTCACCTTCTCAATGACCTCATCGGTGACCTCTCCGCATTTTTTATATGTCACGCTGTCCACGAAGGCTCTGTCAACATCGTAGACCACACCGGTGTAGTCCTTTATATCATCCGGGTAGCCGTCCTGGCTATAGTCGTAGGGCTGTTTTGCAGCCTCGGCTGCGATAGCAAGTCCGGACTTTGTAACAGGGAAACCTCCCATAAGAGTCTTTCCACGGCCGGTATAGTATTTCCTTGCGGCCTCGTCGCTGATGACCGTTTTCACGAACTCCCATGCAAGCTCCGGGTGCTCGGAATGCTTGGTGACCATAAATGTATCTCCGGCGCTGTTAATAATATCGGTGTGTCCTGGAGACTGCCACTCGCCGAGAGTAGTTACATCCTCGCCGCCGAATGCACCGTTTAACTTTGTCAGATAATCAGCGTAATGCCAGATATCCATAGTCATGAACAGTGTCTTGTCCTCCGCATATTCATTCTGCTGGAGGTGGAACTGCTCTGCTGCATTTTCTGTTGAGCCTACCGGGTCACTGTATGTGATAGTGTCCGGGTCAGTGCCCTTGCTTGCGTACTCTATCATGCGGATGAACTGGGGTGAATCAAAATTGCAGGATGCATTTTTGAAGTCCACGAAGTCAGGCCAGTCCAGACTGCAAAGCTGGTACCATGTAGCAGGCTCTTCACGATACCATTCCCAGTAGCTGTGGAATCCCATTCCCTCCGGGAGGTTCTCATAAAGGTCCATATAGGTGTCGATATTCCAATCGTCTATATCCTTTACAAATTTTGTCTTGGCAGTGTTGGGGAGAACTAAGCTGATAGTAGAGGGCATGACATAGGCGTGACCGTCAGCGGCAGAGTCTATCAGCCTGAGTGCAGAGGGCACAAAGTCCTCACGGCTGATGTCTGGGTCTGAGTCGATATAGTCGTAGAGGTCAACAGCAACATCCTTTTTGAGCATATCAATATCAGCGAAAATTCCGTTCATGTCGTAGCCTATCAGTACATCGGGCAGGTCACCGCTGAGAGCATCCTGCAAGACCTGTTCAGAGGCCTTTTCGTAGGCTTCCTCACTGCCGGTGTTGTCGTTAAGGTACACTTTCAGTTCCGCCTGAACGTCCTGGTGAGTATCGTTGAAAAGCTCGATATAGAAATTGTCAAAGAAGCTGCCCTGGAAGGTGCCTACGGTTATTGTTTCGATATTTGCAAACTCCGCAGGATCACAGGGAGTGAAGCGTTTCATCTCAGCGGTGTACTCCGACCAGTTGACAATGGGCACAATGATATCACCCTCGTCAGTCATGGCAAAGCCCACCATGCCATCAGCGGTGAGGCCGGCCTTGTTTACAGCAAATACCGGCTCTATTGACTGATCCGAAGCCTTTATGCCATAGACGGTAGAGGCTGTACGTATGAATGCAGACCATTCACCGGTGCCGGGCAGAAGATTGCCGTTTATGGAATAGCCGAACTCATAGGAAGCGTTTCCGGCGGTAAGAGTACCATCGCTGTTGACGGTCTGCAATGACAGCATATCGCCTTCGGATACAGCACATATCATTTCTCCGGCGGCGTTCAGACCGATAGCCTCGACCTCACCGCTGTCAGGTGTGATCTGTCCGATATAAGTGCCGCTGATATTGAAGAGGTGGTACTCATCGTCGATTATAACAGCAACTTTTTCACTGTCCATGGCAGCTCCTGAAAGGCGTGTATCGCTGTTTGGGACAACATCAAAGCCTGTGACCTCGTTATCGGACAGCATTTTTCCGTCCGGGGAGAATCTGGCGATATGGAATGTGAAGTCAGCATTTTGCAGGAATTTTGTTTTTTCATCCCAGTCCTCGGGGATGTCATCCGGATCAACTTCCGGATGAACTGTGAAGTTGAGGAGAGTTCCGTCTGCTGCCACAGCATAGTCATAGGTTATCGGCACTTCAAAATCCGGTATCTCCACCGGTTCAAAGCTGGTGAGGTTCTTGTCAGTGCGCCAGAACTGAGGAGTTTTTGCGCCGGAACCGAGTATGAGAAAATCATTGCCGCTGTTGAATGAATCGAACCGGTATATCATGGCCATATCCGCAGGCAGCTCAACAGAGGCTTTCCTGTACGCTATATTATCCAGCTTTTCAGCTGTATAAGTGACCTTTTCAGTACCGGAACTGTTCTTTTTGCCGCAGGCTGCAGCTGATGATATGAATACAAGTGATGTTAAAAGAGCAAATATTTTTTTCATAATAATACCTCCTGAAAAGCAGCACGGCTGTATGGGCGTTTTAATTTCTATAAACAAGTGCTTTCTGAAAGCAAAAAAGACGAAGCCTGCAACAAAATCAGCTAAATGCACAAAGGAGATGAAAATTCTATGTGCATTTACACAAAATGCTGGTAGTCCCCTTTTATTTTTGTACAAAAAATGATATAATAACTATTGTATAGAACAACATTCCTGATGTTGAAATAATCAGGCAGGAGGGTAAGATGAACAGCGACAGGATCATAAGCATAGCCGTAGTTGTTGCCGGTATAGATGAGGAATACCAGGTGAATATTATCAGCGGCATTAACAGCTTTGCAAAGGAAAACAATATCAATATCGCATATTTCGCTGCTTTCGGCGGAATGCTGGCGAGCAAGCGTTTCGATATAGGTGAGTACAGCATCTATGACCTTATCGATTTCAGCCGCTTTGACGGTGCGCTGCTCATGACGAATACAGTCAACGATGTTGCCGTAAAGGAACGAATTACAGACAAAGTGAAAAGTGCCGGAATACCGGCAGTTGTATTTGACTGCGCTGATTATCCGGAGTTCTACAACATTGCCATAAACAATTCCGGTGCTATGTCAGAGCTGATAGAGCACGTTATAAACGAGCATAATGCAAAGGTAATAAACTATATCTCAGGTCCGCTGTCAAATCCCGAGGCAAGGGCAAGATACGAGGCATTCCTTAATGTTATGGGCGAGCACGAGCTTAAGGTGGAGGACGACAGAGTTTATTTCGGCGAATTCCGTACACATGACGGCCGCATTGCTGTTGAGGAATTCATAGCGACAGGTATACCCATGCCTGATGCGATAATATGTGCAAATGACGCAATGGCTCTGACAGCAGTAACTGCTCTGGAAAAGAACGGATATAAAGTCCCGGATGATATAATAGTCACCGGATTTGACTATACATACAGTGCGAGAAATTACTGTCCTGCACTTTCGTCAGTGAAAAGGCCGCTGTTTACTGCCGGATATAAGGCTTGCAGCATAGTATACGATATACTTAACGGCGGTGATCCTCAGAAGGAGATATTGCTTGATGCATATCCTGTGTTTTCTGAGAGCTGCGGATGTTCATCAGCAGACGGAGATGACTTTGCAGACTACAAAAAGCGTACCTACAGGAAGACTGAAACAACCAACGCAAATATATCCATGCTCAACCGCCTTACTGCAAGACTGGCGGAGACAGAGGACGCATCCGAGCATTTTGACGTTATCGAGAGTTTTATCGAGGAGATAGGCTGCGAAAGATTTTCACTGTGTCTCACCGAGGACTGGCAGGATGCCTATAACTTCAGCACAGTCTTTGATACCAGCATCGGCGGATATGCCGGATATATGACTGCTCCGCTTATCTGGGACAAAGGTGAGCGCCGCAGCGTAGGCTATTATCCCAGCAGCAAAATGTTTCCGGAAAGCTTTGAGACCGGCGGTAATATAAGTTATTTCCTGCCTCTGCATTTCAGAGAGAGATGCCTCGGCTACTACATAATGACAAACGGAGACTTCCCGATAAACAGTCTCCTATGCCATACTCTGACTATGAATATAAGCAATTCTATAGAGAATATACGCAAGCTTTTCCACCTGAACAAGACCATGGATGAGCTCAACAGACTCTATGTCATCGATCCTCTCTGCAATATCTACAACCGCAATGGCTTTATAAATATAGCAGACGATCTGTTCCGGGAGTGCGTTGCGGATCATCGTACAGTGATGCTTAGCTTCGTTGATATGGACGGTCTCAAGTTCATTAATGATAACTACGGCCATAATGAGGGCGATATGGCTATACAGCGCCTTGCCGGAGTTATACAGGAGTGCTGCGGTCAGAGCAGTATCTGTGCAAGGTTCGGCGGAGATGAGTTCATAATCTTCTTCTCATCAATAAATGAAGGCTTTGCGGAGGCGCTTGAAAGAAAGTTCAATGCAAAGATAGAATCCTCCAATGCCTCCATAAGAAAACCGTATCAGCTTTCAGCAAGTATCGGAAGCATAGTGAAAAAGCTGGAGGAGGGCGATACTCTCTATGGCATCATCCAGCAGGCCGATGAGAAAATGTATGAGATAAAGAAGCAGAAAAAGCGTTCAAGAAGATCTACGGATATTCCTGAATAAGAAAAAGCCATGAAGATCATTCATCTTCATGGCTTTTGCATTTATTTAGTATGATATTGGTGATATCCGAAGGCTTTTCTGCTATAAAGTCAGCACCTTCTTCTTCAAGCTCCTGGCGGCCTCTGAATCCCCATGAACAGCCTATTGATGTGATACCGGCGTTTTTTCCTGTCCGGACATCGACATTGCTGTCACCGATCATATATACATTGCCTTCTGCCGGAAGGCTTCCGATGATTTCGGCGATAATAGCTGGATCCGGTTTTTTTGGCCTTTCCGCACAGCCTCCCAGGATCTTTACAAAATGAATATCCGGCAGCAATGCGGAGGCAATGCTCCTTGCGAAATCCTGTGGTTTATTTGTGGCTATGGCAAGCTGCACACCGGCAGCTTCAAGTGCGGTAAGGCAGTCTGTGATGCCGTCATAAACAACGGTTTTATCCAGAAAATGCCTGCCGTAGTATTCACTGAACAACTCATGGAGCTTTCCGGCATCGTCTTTATGTTCATCCGGGAGCGCACGGTAACAGAGTTTTTGTGCGCCGTTGCCAACGAAGTGCTTGTATTCCTTGTAGGAATGTTCAGGGTATCCCATTTCTCTCAATCCATGATTCACGGCATCGGAAAGATCAGCAATAGTATCGGCAAGAGTACCGTCCATATCAAAAATAGCTGTTATCATGTTTCCTCCGATCATATTCTTGCGGCAAGAAGTTCGGAATATTTCTGCCTGAACTGTTCAAATCTGTCCTCATCGATAGCTTCTCTGATCTTCTCTGTAAGAGTGTTGTAGAAGTAGAGATTATGCTGTACGGCAAGTCTGCCGGCGAGCTGTTCATGTGCTTTGAAGAGGTGGCGGATATATGCCCTGCTGAAGTTGCGGCAGGTAGGACAGTCGCACTGCTCATCTACCGGACGTGGATCGGTCTCATAGCATTTGTTGCCCAGGTGCATGATACCGCTCCATGTGAACACCGTTGCATGGCGGGCGTTACGGCTCGGCATTACGCAGTCAAACATATCAACGCCACGGGCAACAGCTTCGATTATATTGGACGGAGTTCCTACTCCCATAAGGTATCTTGGCTTATTTACAGGCATAAACGGTTCTACCACATCGATGATGCGGTACATCTCAGAGGTCTCCTCGCCAACAGCAAGACCGCCGATAGCATAGCCGTCAAGATCGAGCTTTGCAATATCCTCCATATGCTTTATACGGAGGTCATCGTAGGTCGAGCCCTGATTTATGCCGAAGAGCATCTGGTGCTTGTTTATGGTATCAGGCAGACTGTTGAGCCTAGCCATTTCCTCTCTGCACCTGTTGAGCCAGCGTGTAGTGCGCTCGATAGAGGCTTCAACGTACTTCCTCGGTGAAGGATTCTCGATACACTCGTCGAAGGCCATTGCGATAGTTGAGCCCAGATTTGACTGTATCTGCATACTTTCCTCCGGTCCCATGAATATACGCTTTCCGTCGATATGGGAGGCGAAGTAAACGCCTTCCTCCTTTATCTTACGCAGCTTTGCCAGTGAGAATACCTGGAATCCGCCGCTGTCGGTGAGTATGGGCTTATCCCAGTTCATAAACTTATGAAGTCCGCCCATCTGTTTGATAACGTGGTCTCCGGGACGCAGGTGGAGGTGGTATGTGTTGCAGAGCTCTACCTGAGTCTTGAGGTCACGCATATCCACGGAGGATATACCGCCCTTTATAGCCGCAGCAGTGCCAACATTCATGAAGCAAGGCGTCTGGAATGTACCGTGAACAGTCTCAAAACAGCCTCTTCTTGCCTTATTGTCTTTTTTTAAAAGAGTAAACATAATTGCTCCTTAATTATATTTATCAGTCCAGATCGTATTCCTTTCCCTTTTCAGGCTCTCTGGACTCATGGTAATTGAAAAAGCCCTGAAGGGTGCCGTCCTCGCCTCTGATGGCTCTTATGTAGACGTCCTGATTCTGCTCATCGTCATGGAAGGCGAATACTTTGTTGTTTTTGGTATCCTCCTTGAACCATTCGATAGACATATCAAGCTTTGAAAGATCCTCTTCGTTGAAGTAGCAGCGCATAGAGGTGCCATACATATCATTTTTCCGGCGTGACTGATATGCCTTTTTAGCAGCTTTGTTCATGTAGATGATCTTATAATCAAGGTTGCATATGACCATAGGACTGGTTAATGTATCGATAGCCCCCTTGAAAAAATCAACAAGTTCCATTTTCTATCCATTCTCCTCTGATGATTATGATTATGTCTTGCCTGCGTTAGGAAAAACAGGCTTCTGTAATGTTTGGCATCACTTCTTTATATTATATCACTTTTAAGGAAAAACTGCAACCTATTTTTCGGTCAGATATTGCGCTGTGATCTTGTGCATATCAAAGAATGCACATACAGTCACCGAAGCTGAAGAATCTGTAGCGTTCCTTTACAGCCTCTTTGTAGGCGTTCATTGTATTATCATAGCCCATGAATGCGGAAACCAGCATAATAAGAGTGCTTTCCGGCAGGTGGAAATTGGTTATAAGTCCGTCGATGCACTTGAATTCATAGGAGGGATAGATGAAGATGTCGGTATATCCCTCATGCTCGGCTATCTCCTTATAGAAAGTTGCAACGCTTTCAAGTGTGCGGCAGGTGGTAGTGCCGACAGCGATAACTCTTCCGCCGTTTGCCTTTGTCTCATTTATGAGGTCGGCGGTATCCTTTGGCAGATAATAGTGTTCGCTGTGCATTTTGTGATCGAGGACATTGTCCTCCTTTACCGGACGGAATGTGCCGAGACCGACATGAAGGGTAACAAATGCGGTCTTTATGCCACGGGAGCGGAGCTCGTCCAGCATTTCCGGAGTGAAGTGCAGACCTGCTGTGGGAGCGGCAGCCGAGCCGAGCTCCTTGGAGTATACAGTCTGATAGCGTTCCTTGTCCTCCAGCTTTTCTGTTATATAAGGCGGCAGGGGCATCTGTCCCACATCCTCAAGTGCAGTGAAGAAATTTCCATCGCACTCGAACTGCACGATACGGTTGCCGTCATCCTTGACTTCCTTCACCTCTGCGATGAGGCGGCCTCCGCCGAAGGAAAAGCGTGTTCCCACCTTTGCCTTCTTGCCCGGACGGCAGATTATCTCCCAGAGCTTGTCGCCCTTTTGTTCAAGAAGGAGAAACTCGATGAATGTGCCGTTTTCGATCTTTTCACCGTAAAGTCTTGCAGGTATTACACGGGAATCGTTCATCACCAGCAAGTCACCTTCTTTCAGGTGCTCGCATAGATTATAGAAGTGCTGGTGGGAGAGTGCACCTGTCCTGCGGTCAACGCACATCATTCTTGATGCGTTTCTCGGCTCAACAGGGTGCTGGGCGATAAGCTCCTCCGGAAGGTCGTAGTAAAAGTCTGATTTTAAAAGTTCCACTGTCATGCTCCTTTTATTTTCAGGGTATTCAGATGCTGCTTGTGTTCTTTGGTTATCCTGAAGCTTTCAGCAGCCTTCTGTATCGTTTTATTGTGAGTCCATACATCCAGCCGTTTATACTCGATATATGTCAGGACATCGTCATAGTTCGTGGCGAGTGCGGTGGCAAAGTACCATGCCCGCATCATGTTTATGTAGTATTCATCCGAATGTATCTCTGCAACCATATCGGCATATTCTGTCAGGAAGCTGTCACCGAGAAAGTGTTTCATCAGCATACCCGCTGCGAACCTGACCGTATATGTCCGGCCGGAAGCTATCCAGCGCCTTATATGCGGCAGAAGCTCTTCACGGTGCTTTGCAAACACCTTTGGCGAGAACTGGTCACAGGTGGCCCAGTTGTTGATATACGGCAGAAAAGCCTCGGTCTGAGCCAGACATTTCCCGAAGTCCTTCTCATCTGAGATGATAAATGAATGGATCTGATCCTCTTCAAAGCTGCCGTGGGGGAGCGATGCCAGGAACTCCTCTGTATCAGACCGCTTCCTGAGCTCTTTTGCAAGCTTTCGGAGCGCTGGTGTGCGTACACCTATGAAGTGCTCTTTTTCAAGCTCCGGCGTGAGATTTTTCTGGAATGAAGCGTATTTTTCGTCCCTGAGCTCCATAAGAGCAGCTTCGATATCAGTAAATATGCTCATATATGCTCACTTTCTGTATAAAATATTTTTATGAAAAATCTGAAAAAACTGTTGACAACAAGCTGTTAACGTGTTATTATGTAAACAAGGTAGAGGCGCAGCCACGAAAAGTAACCGTACACGGGATGACCAGTCCGATGGTGTACTGCGAAAGGCAAGGCTGCCGAAGGACGGTCTCCGGTAAATTCTGTTCTGGCTGTATATCAAACAGGTATATGGCTGTCATCATTCCTTATGATGGAGAGCTACTGACATATCAGTTCACTGTTATGTCAACATTTCTATTATAACGTATGATGAGCCGGTTTGCAACCGGTTTTTGTTATTTTATGCAAAATTTTTTAAGGAGAATAAGAAAATGAAACAGTACAATGTAGGTATCATCGGCGCAACGGGCATGGTAGGACAGAGATTTGCTACACTGCTCGAAAATCATCCGTGGTTTAATGTGAAGGTCCTTGCGGCTTCACCAAGAAGTGCAGGCCAGACTTATGAGCAGGCAGCAGGCAGCCGCTGGAAGATGGCTGTTCCTATGCCGGCAGCAATGAAGGATATGGTCCTCATGGACGCAACAAACGACATCGAGAAGATCGCTTCTATGGTAGACTTCTGCTTCTGTGCAGTAGATATGAAGAAGGACGAGATCAAGGCTCTTGAAGAGGCTTATGCAAAGGCTGAGTGTCCTATCGTATCAAACAACTCTGCTCACAGATTCACTCCTGATGTACCTATGGTAGTTCCGGAGATAAACCCAGATCATATCGAGATAATCAAGGCTCAGCGTGAGCGCCTCGGCACAAAGAGAGGATTCATCGCTGTTAAGTCAAACTGCTCTATCCAGAGCTATGTTCCCGCCCTTCATCCGCTGAGAAAGTTCGGACTCAAGAACGTTCTTGCCTGCACATATCAGGCTATCTCAGGCGCAGGAAAGAATTTTGAGACATGGCCTGAAATGGTGGATAATCTCATCCCGTTCATCGGCGGCGAGGAGGAGAAGTCAGAACAGGAGCCGCTCAAGGTATGGGGCGAGATCAAGGGCAATGAGATCGTTAAGGCTACAGCTCCCAATATCACGACACAGTGTCTCCGTGTTCCTGTTTCAGACGGACATACAGCCGCTGTATTTGTAAGCTTTGAGAACAAGCCCTCCAAGGAAGAGATACTTCAGCTCTGGAAGGAGTTCAAGGGCGTACCTCAGGAGCTTGAGCTCCCAAGCGCTCCGAAGCAGTTCATCCACTACTTTGAGGAGGATAATCGTCCTCAGGCTAAGCTTGACAGAAATCTTGAAGGCGGTATGGCAGTTTCTACAGGCCGTCTCCGTGAGGATACACAGTACGACTACAAGTTCGTATGCCTTTCACACAATACATTAAGAGGTGCAGCAGGCGGCGGAGTTCTCCTGGCTGAGCTTCTTGCAGCAAAGGGATATTTTGACTGATCCGGAATAAATGACCGCACTGTAGAGGAAGGCGCCCTCGCCCTCCCGAAGATACACATATAATAGTAAGGGAGCCCGAGGGCGGGCTCCCTTACGTAAAACGATAATTCCGGAAAGGAGATCATTATGAAGAATACCATTTTCACCGGCGCTGCTGTAGCGATCATAACTCCTATGAACAGCGACGGTTCGATAAACTATGACGAGCTGGGACGCATAATCGACGACCAGATCGAGAAGGGGACAGATGCTGTTGTTATCTGCGGTACTACAGGTGAGTCTGCAACAATGACTGACGACGAGCACCGTGACTGCATCAAGTTTGCTGTAAAGCACGTTGCCGGAAGAGTACCTGTAATAGCAGGCGCAGGCAGCAACGATACAAAGTATGCAGTTGAGCTCTCAAAGGAGGCTGAGGCCGCCGGCGCAGATGCTCTTCTCCACGTAACTCCTTATTACAACAAGGCTACACAGAGAGGTCTTATCGCTCACTTCACAGCTATAGCTGACGCTGTGAATATACCGATAATACTCTACAATGTTCCAAGCAGAACAGGCTGCGGCTTTGATGTTGCAACTGTTAAGGAGCTTGCAAAGCATAAGAATATCGCAGCTATCAAGGAAGCAAGCGGAAATATCAGCTATGTTGCAAAGCTCGTGGCTGAGTGCGGAGACGATATCGACGTATACAGCGGCAATGATGATATGGTAGTACCTGTTATGTCTCTCGGAGGCAAGGGCGTTATCTCAGTTGCATCACACGTTATACCTAAGGAAATGCATGATATGGTACAGCTTTGCCTTGACAACAATTTTGCTGAGGCAACAAAGCTCCAGATAGAGTATCTTGACCTCATCAACGATCTGTTCATTGAGGTGAATCCGATCCCTGCAAAGGAAGCAATGAATATGGTTGGCTGGAATGCAGGCCCATGCCGTCTGCCGCTCTGTGAGATGACAGACGAGCACAAGGCTAAGCTGAAGGCAACTCTTGAAAGACACGGACTTATAAAGTAATGCTGAAAACAAAAAAGCTGATTGTATTATCTGTTTTATCAGCAGTGTCAGTATATGCGCTGATGTCATGCAGCGATAAGAGCAGCAGTTCATCAAAAAATTACTCTGTACAGGAGGAAACTGCATCTTCGGTCCTGACTGATGATGGAAACACAGATCTTCCATGCCGTGCAGAGGCTGAGGCTATTTTTGATGCTATGGATAATTGTGATCCCATGCTGCTGCTGAGTTATCAGTATCCTCCGGAATATCTTGAAGCTCTTGAAGCGAATGATCCGGACGAATTTGATTCGCTGTATGAAGAAGCAAGTGAAATGACCGGAGAAATGGCGGATATTACTGCGGAACTTGAAAAGAAATATTCTGCTCCGATAACCTATGAGACGAACATGACCGGCTATGAAAAGCTTGACAGTGAGGATCTCATGTTTGTGGAAGAGAATCTTACCAGAATGTATGAAAGTATCGGACTTGAGCCGCCGAAGGTCACTGACGGCTACGCAGTTTTCTGCAATATGCAGATAAAAGCAGGCGGCGAGGCGGTCGAAGAGATGGAAGAAGGCTCGATCGATATGTACCTTGCCGGCGACAATTGGATAATATATTATTGATCGTCAAAGGATGTGTAAAAAATGACTAATATAGTTATCAGCGGTGCAAACGGCAAAATGGGACGCAATATCTTCAATTGCGCTGACGCAAGAGAGGATTGTACAGTCGTTGCCGGTATCGACCTGTACACCAAGCAGTATGCAGATTTCCCTATAGTGGAAGCTCCTGCACAGCTTCCCGTAAAGCCGGATGTAATAATAGACTTCTCAAATCCCTCATGTCTGGACGGACTGCTGGATTACTGCAAGTCTACAGGCACTCCGCTCGTAATTGGTTCTACCGGATACAGCGATGAGCAGACAGCAAAGATAAAGGCAGCTGCTCAGCAGATACCTGTATTCTTTACATTCAATATGTCACTGGGTATCAATCTCCTTGTGACACTTGCAAAGAAGGCTGCTTCTGTACTGGGAGATCAGTTTGATATTGAGATAGTTGAGAAGCATCATAATCAGAAGATAGATGCTCCCAGCGGTACTGCAATAATGCTGGCTAACGCTATCAACGAGACACTTGACAACTCAAAGCACTATGTGTATGACCGTCACTCACGCCGTCAGAAGAGGGAGAAATCTGAGATCGGTATGCACGCTATAAGAGGCGGCACTATCGTCGGCGAGCATGATGTTATATTTGCCGGAAACGACGAGGTGATAACACTCTCCCACTCAGCAGCTTCAAAAATGGTGTTTGCCGAGGGAGCTGTAAATGCCGCAGTATTCCTTAAGGATAAACCCGCAGGACTTTATGATATGTCAGGATTAGTATGAGACAGAATTTCCCCTTCTTTTTCAGGAGGGGGAAAAAATGAAAAGAGGGTTAGCTGATGCTTACAAATATTGGTACACAGACTATAGAGACAGATAGACTGATACTCAGGCGCTTTGAGTACAGCGACTGCGAGGCAGTTTTCAGGAACTGGGCATCAGATGAAAAGGTGCAGACTATGTATTCTGAGCCTACATACCATACATTAGAGGAAGTAAACGGACTCCTTGAAAAGTATATAGGCAATTATTCCCGTGAGGACTACTATCGCTGGGCGGTCATCGATAAGGAAAGCGGCCAGTGTATAGGACAGATAGCATATTTCCTTGTAGACAGCAAGAACCATTTTGCGGAGATAGAGTACTGTATAGGTGCGGAGTATCAGTGCAGGGGCTATGCGACAGAGGCAACAAAGGCGGTCATCAGCTTTGGATTTGACAAGATGAATCTTCATAAGGTGCAGATATGCACAAAGACTATAAATGCACCTTCAAAGCGTGTTATAGAGAAATGCGGATTTACATATGAGGGAACGCTGAGAGATTACTTCTTTATGAACGGAAAGTATGTGGGAAGGCTGTATTTCTCAATATTAAGAGATGAATATGAAAGCAGGAGATAGATCATGGCAGATATTGAAACACTTGAAAAAGTAAGAAAAATATTCGAGAACGACCGCTATGCAACGGAGACCGGTGCGGTGATAGATGAACTGGGCGACCATTATGCAAAAGTAAGCCTTACACTTAACGATCATCACAAAAATGCTATGGGCGGAGTTATGGGAGGAGTATACTTTACTCTTGCAGATTTTGCCTTTGCCGTTGCATCAAACTGGCAGGAACCAGGTGTAGTAGCTATAAATACATCTATTTCCTTTATCGGAGTACCGAAGACAGGACGTATAATCGCAGAGGCAGTGCTGGTGAAGGACGGACGCACGACCTGTTCGTACAACGTTACAGTAAGCGATGAGAACGGTGCTCCTGTAGCGATAATGCAGTGCCTGGGATTTCATAAGAATGGCTGATATGATAAAGGCTGCAAGCGGAAGGCTTGCAGCCTTTATCAATGAAATAAGAAAAAACGCCGAAGGCGGCAAATAATGGGAGTCCAGAGGGTCTGTGATCCTCTGGCAGGTGGGTGTGCGAGGGAGGGCAGCGCCCTCCATGAAAAGCAGTACAGCAAGCGAAGCAATGCTGTACGGACGGTGCATTTTATGCATCCCTCGGCTTGACCGACACGTTATCATGCCGGTCAAGCCGGGATATACCTAATAAAACCGGCAGTAAAACATTGCTTCGCTTGTTTTACTGCTTCTTAGGAGGGACTCTGTCCCTCCTCGTACACCTCCCTGCCAGAGGATCACAGACCCTCTGGACTCCCATTTCTTGTCGCCTCCGGCGTTTTTTATTTTTGCAGAAGAAAAGCCGCATTGCGTCAGTTCCCCAATATATGGGAAGCATTTACGCAGCGGCTTTTCTTCTGATTTGTCCCTTTATATTCTTACGCTATCCGAGTGCAGGCGGACAGCAGGTAAGACAGATTTGTTATTGTGCCAGAAGCTCCATTCGCATCAATGTGGTATCGAATGCATTTACCTGGCCGTCACCGTCCATATCGGCGGCAGTAAACTGCTCCTGAGACAGCTCTGAGTTGCGGAGCAGGTATTTCTGTGTGAGGACGAGATCCGGTATACCGAACTTTCCATCGGTATTAACATCTCCGGCCACCTTTTCCGGAATTATCTCTGCCGGTATTGCAAGCAGTGTATAATTCACGCAGTAGCTCGACTGGCCATTACAGCCGAGCGTTATTTTTTCGCCGGACTTCATATCCTTCCGGTAAACATTGAAAACAACATCATTTGACGAGTTGAATATTGAGCGCATCAGCGCAAAATCGCTGAGCCATTCCGGTACCTTCTCCACACGGCTGTCCAGCGCCACATAGAGAGACATATCTGCTCCGGCGGTGAAGGAAACGATGTCATCACCGGTCGTGCTCTTGGCATCACAGGCGGTCAGGAGCTGCTCTGCGCCGGCAAGATTTGACTGGAGCTGTGCGATCGTGAAATCACGGTCGCCGAATATCAGCGATCCCTCCGCAGCGTTTTCAGCTATCCTCCAGCTCTGAGGGTGAGCGGATTCGTTTATGATAACATTTTTGAAGAGCTTTCCGTTCATCGGCACAGGATCCTTGCCGAAAATAAAGCTGTCAGCATTGAGCAGGTATCCGTCACCGCCGGTGAATTTCAGATAGAGGGTATGTGTGCCCTTTATCATAGGGATAGTGGCCTCAATTTCCTGATAGTCGGAGAAGCCGGAAGTTCCGGGGAAGTCTATCTTTGCAGCAGGGGACGTTGAAAGGTCGTCAAGATAAAGCTCTATGGTGGCTGGATTGCCGGAGAAGAGCCCCTTGAATGAACGTGCGCCGTCACCGAAACTGATACGGCGATACATAGCCCAGTCGCCGTTCTCGATATAGCCTATGTTCTGGCCGCCTGAGGAGAGCTCCTCGGCTTTTATCCCTTCCTGTGCAGAGAAGCTTTCTGCCTCAATGGTCTCAAAAGCTGATACTGCCGGAGCAGGGGGAGTTGAGCTTTCGGGAGAGAGCTGCACAACGCCTGCCGGGAAGGAATCTACAGTAAGATCGTTGATATAATACTCGATATTGGTATATCCTTTGTCGCAGTAATCCCCGTTATAGTCAGTAGGATCACTTGGATCAAGGCCTCTTGCCAGCTCCCAGTCATCAGCCATTCCGTCGTTGTCAGCATCGGTTATCTCTTTTTTGAGGATAGCTGAGGGATAGGAATAGGTCACTCCGCACTTTATATTGTATTTGTTCAGGTCGGTCTGTGAGGAGTCATATGCTGCCGTGCCGCTGCATGAGCCGGTGCTGTTCTTGGTTTCATTGGCACACTGTTGGTCGATAGCAGTACGTTTGTCGGGAGAGATACCGTTGCCGGCAAAGCTTATAACATGGTCATAGGAGGCAGCAGCGCTCTCACAGCCCTGTACAGACGAAACATTTTCGCCGTTGTTGGTTATGCTGAAAGGTGAGGCGCTGTACAGATTGTCCTTGGTGATGCCTATGCCGCTTTTTACGGATACTCCTGACCAGTTGTCGCTGGTTATGGAGTGGAATGAGCCGTCTTTGTTTATGAGACGGTTTCCGGCACAGTACACCTTGAAGTTCTCAGGCTTTGTAGTACTGTCCACGTTCATCCAGTGATAGCCGCCGGTAGTGGAGTTGCCGGCTTTGAGGGTATTGTTCACGTAGTTCAGGTGGCCGATAGTACCGTAGGCGGTCTGGTAGCCCCAGTCATATATGATATTATTGGTGAAATCCGCCGTATTCTGTCCTTCGACCTTGCCACGGAAGTTTCGTGAAACGTTGTGTATTATGAGATTGTGATCGAAAGTGAGGGCGCCCTTGCCCATCATTATGCCGAAGCCGTGGAGACCTTTCTTGTGTCCGCCCCATGAATCAGCAGGCCCGAGCACTGAATACTGCACAGTATAGTTCATATTATTGGAGTACAGCCCCCACTGTTCATCTGTCGTCCAGCCCATTGAGCAGTGGTCGATAATGGAGTTTGAGCCCTTTGCACCGCCCCATGCGTCATTTCCGGAGCTGGTGGAGGCATACGGTCCCGGACGTGAGCTGATGTAGCGGCAGATTATATTATCTCCGGCCATACCCATTTTGTAGTTCTTGAGAGTGATTCCTGAACCGCCGGGAGCAGTCTGTCCGGCGATAGTGATATTGCTCTGGCAGAGGATATTGCCCTGAAGTTCGATAGTACCGCTTACATCGAAAACGACGATGCGTCCGGATTTGCTTACAGCATCACGGAAGGAACCCTCGCCGCTGTCATTGAGGTTGGTAACGTGATATACCTCTCCGCCACGTCCTCCAGTAGCGTACTTTCCGCCGCCGACAGCTCCCGGAAAAGCGGGTATTCTTCCTGAAGCGGCAGAAGCGTTAAGCTCATGTGTATTATCTCTTGCCGGCAGGTATGCTCCTGATGATGAAAGGACAGCCGTGATGCCGGTGATAAATGCGATCATTCTCTTTGGATATCTGCTCATGATAATCCCCCCGAAAAACAAAATATATTTTACATTATTATACATTATTACAGTAATGAATACAATGAAATATAGTATTTTTTTACTGACATAATGTGAGATATCCGTGAAATTAACAGGTGGGCGATATGCAGAATAATCTTTTTCGGGGCATGAAAAATGATAATATTGTGAATAAAGGATATATCCGGCAATTATTTTTAAAAATCTGTTGAATTTTTATCAGCGGTATGATATAATAATTAAAGTATGTTTAAAAACCGATCGCCCCATGTGTAGGGGCAGAATGGAGAGATCATGAATATTCAGGATATGCTCATTACAATGGATCAGACATCAGAGGCTGTACAGCCATCTCTTTTTCCGTTTCCACTGGGACTTCATATGGCTTTCGTAAGCATTGCCGTAATATTTTTTATTTACCGTTTCTACGTACAGAAGCGCCCTTATCAGGTGCTTATCGCTTCTGCAATATTTGTATCGCTTGGCTTCTGGCTCTCAGAAAGCAAGGCTGTATACTACGGAATAGGAATACTTCAGGTACTGCTGCTGATTGCCGCACTGGTATCAACATTTATCTGCAAGCCGGCAGAGACTGTTGCTGAGAGCACTGAGGACAACAGCGGGGAGGAATGAGCGGTTTGAAGATTGCAGTTCTTGACTGGTATACTGTCAACATAAGCGGAGATATCCCGGTGTCAAAGCTGGAAGAGCTGGGTGAAGTAAAGATCATCCCTTTTACAAAGCCGGAGGAAACTGCCGCAAATATAGGCGATGCAGATATCGTACTCTGCAATAAGGTGCTCATTACCCGGGAGGTCATGGATGCCTGCCCGAATATAAAATACATAGGTCTTTTTGCAACAGGCTACAACAATGTTGATATAGCATACGCCGCTGAGAAGGGGATAGCTGTATGCAATGCCGGACAGTATTCCACAAATGCTGTGGCGCAGCAGACCTTTGCGTATATCCTTGACCATTTCAGCCGTATCAGAGACTACGACAAGGCTGTAAAAGACGGCGAATGGGAACGCTCACCGGCGTTTTCATATTTCCCTATACCTACCTCGGAGCTGGCAGGCAGAACTCTTTCGATTGTCGGCTATGGCTCTATAGGAAGAAAGGTGGCGGAAATAGGCCATGCTTTCGGTATGAATATTGTGGTAAGTACACGTACTGCGCCGAAGGATTGTCCATACGAGGTGACGGATGTTATCACAGCCGCAGAAAAGGCTGATGTGCTTACATTCCACTGCCCCCTCACTGAGCAGACAAAGCATATAGTAAGCGGCGAGCTGCTCTCACATATGAAGAGCTCGGCTATGCTTATAAATACAGCAAGAGGCGGTATCGTAAACGAGAAGGAGCTTGCAGATGCTCTCAATACCGGAAAGATCGCCGCTGCCTATCTGGATGTGCTGGACAAGGAGCCGATGTCGCCGGATACTCCGCTTAAAACAGCGAAGAACTGCACGATAACTCCGCATACAGCATGGGCTCCTCTTGAAACGAGACAGAGGCTTATAGAAATAGTATGCAGCAATATTAGAGCCTGGCAGAATGGCTCTCCTACCAATAAAGTTAACTGAAGGAAGATTGATGATGAGGAATATTTCCGAAAAGAAGCGTATCGTAATAAAGCTTGGAACATCAACACTTGCACATAAGACAGGCAAGCTCAATATAAGAAGAATGACAAATCTTGTCAGGGTGATATCAGACCTGCATAACTCCGGCAGAGAGATAATTATGGTATCATCAGGCGCAGTTGGGCTTGGTGCCGGAAAGCTGGGACTTCCGGAAAAGCCGAAGGAGACCAAGCTCAAGCAGGCTGTTGCCGCTATCGGACAGTGCGAGCTCATGCACGTATATGACGATATGTTCGCAAAGTACAGCGTTACTGTGGGACAGATACTTCTTACAAAGACTATAATCAACAATCCCAGCCACTGCGAGAATTTCAAGAATACTATCGAAAGCCTTGTGGGAATGGGTGTGATACCTATAGTCAATGAGAATGATACTATCGCTATCGATGAGCTGGAGCTTGAGATAGGCGAGAACGATTCCCTTTCAGCTCTGGTCGCAGAGCTCTCCGGAGCAGACCTGCTGCTGATACTGTCTGACATTGATGCTCTTTACGATGACGATCCGAGATCAAATCCGGATGCAAAGCCTATATCTGTAGTTGAGGAGATAACTCCCGAGATAGAGAGCGTTGCCGGAGGAGCAGGAACAAGCCTCGGTACAGGCGGTATGTCAACAAAGATCAATGCTGCAAAGATCGCAACAGAAGCGGGCATCGACATGGTGATAATGAACGGCCGTGATCCTGAAAAGCTTTACGACCTTTTTGAAGATAAGGACATAGGAACAATATTCCTTGCAAAGAAAAAATGAGGTGAATGATATGAGCTATACAGAAGATCTTGGAAAAAGAGCAAAAGCAGCAGAGCCGCTGCTGGCCGCCGCTTCATCCGCAGTAAAGGACAAAGCGCTGGAGGCTATCGCAGAGGCGCTGAAGGAGAACATGGCTCACATAATAAGTGAGAACGCAAAGGATCTTGCAGCAGCAAAGGAGAACGGTATTTCCGAGGCTATGCAGGACAGACTCAGACTCAATGAGAGCCGTATCGAGGGAATGGCAAACGGTATAAGAGAGCTTATTGCAATGAACGATCCTATCGGAGAGATCATTGAAGGATGGTCACGTCCCAATGGCCTCAGGATATGCAAGACAAGAGTACCTCTCGGAGTTATAGGTATAATCTACGAATCCCGTCCGAATGTTACTGTAGATGCCGCTGCACTCTGCCTCAAGGCAGGAAATGCAGTTATACTCAAGGGCGGAAAAGAGGCTATACACTCCAATATATGCCTTGGCTCAATAATGAGGATGGCTATTGAGGCAGCAGGTCTGCCGGCTGATTCAATACAGGTGGTTGACAATACTTCACGTGAGACTACAAATGAGCTCATGAAGCTCAACGGCTATGTTGATGTTCTCATTCCGAGAGGAAGCGCAAGACTTATCCAGGCCGTTGTTAATACAGCAACAGTTCCTGTTATCGAGACCGGAGCAGGCAACTGCCACGTTTATGTTGACGCTTCAGCAGATCTTGCAATGGCTGTTGATATAGCAGACAACGGAAAGACACAGCGTCCTTC
>LVAK01000252.1 GCA_001604035.1 Clostridiales bacterium Firm_05 | reverse complement strand
ACATGACCGTACTGACCATGTCCGCCGGACTGTTTCTTATGCTTGCCTTCAACCTTGACCTTTTTGCGGATAGTTTCCTTGTAAGCTATCTTAGGCACGGTCAGATTAATCTCAACGCCGAATTTACTCTTGAGCTTAGCAGCAGCAACTTCAATATGCTGTTCGCCCAGACCGCTGAGGATCTGCTCCTTAGTGCTGTCATCCTGTGTATATGTGAGGGTTGGATCCTCTTCGATAAGTCTCTGGATCGATGTGGAGATCTTTGCCTCATCACCCTGAGTCTTAGCCTTTACTGTCATAGAATAGCAAGGCTTCGGGAAATCCATAGCGGCAAACTGTACTATCTTTGATGGATCAGAAAGTGTGTCGCCGGTATTTGCAGTGATTTTTGAAGCAACTACTATATCACCGGCACAAGCACAGCTTACTTCAGTCTGCTTCTTGCCGCAGAGTGAATAGAGTTTGCCGATCTTTTCGGTAGAGCCTGTTGCGGCGTTTATAACATCACTGTTAGCTGAAAGTTTACCGGACATTACTCGTATCATGGACATCTTTCCAACGAATGGATCGGCGATGGTCTTGAAAACGAATGCTGAAAGCGGTGCATTCTTATCGCAGGCGATCTCTACAATATCCTTTGCAGGGGTATATGCCTCAGCAGGATAAACTTCATTTGGAGCGGGAAGCAGAAGTTCGATCTCCTTCAGCAGCATATCGATGCCTGAAAGGTCGGCAGCAGAAGTGCATACAACAGGAGTGATGATACCTCTGTTCATACCCTCGTGGATACCATCGATAAGCTCCTTCTGAGTAAACGCTTCGCCTTCAAAGAACTTCTCCATAAGTTCATCTGATGTTTCTGCAACGGCCTCTGAAACGGCTGCAACAAGTCCATCGATACGGTACTCAAATTTCTCGGATATTTCAGCAGTTGGCATTTCTGTTTCAACAGGATTGCCCTTGCCGTCGTATTTATATGCCTTCATTTCAATGAGGTTAACATACTCTACAATAGAACCGTTGCTGATTACAGGAACTACTACAGGGCAAACTGTAGGACCGAAAACAGTCTTTAATTCAGTAAGGACATTGAAGAAATTAGCGTCCTTGTCATCGATCTTGGTTACAACGAACATTTTAGATTTACCCTGTTTTACAGCTTCGTCATAAGCCTTTCTTGCTCCGACTTTTACGCCGGATTTTGCGGATACGGTTATCATTACCGTATCTGCTGCACGGATTCCTTCTATCATTTCAGCTGCGAAGTCAAACAGACCGGGGGTATCGAGCAGGTTGATCTTGAAGTCATTATATTCAAAGGATGCAAGAGAAGTACCGATCGAGATCTTTCTCTTTATTTCCTCGGGATCATAATCACAGATTGTTGTTCCGTCAACAGTTTTTCCGAGTCGATCTGAAGCGCCGGCTTTGAAAAGCAGTGCTTCTGCAAGTGAGGTCTTACCGGAGCCGTTATGTCCGGCAAATGCAATGTTTTTGACTTTGTTGACATCATATTCTTTCATGGTGGTTTACTCCTCTGGATTCAATTTATATACAGTTTTATATACTGCATATAACAATTATATACGATATTTAATTAAATTGCAATACTCAATCAAATAATTCTACATTTTATATTATCAACCTACATAACTATTGTTAAATATGCACAAGACGGTGAGCTCTTTTGATGCTTTTTGCTTTGATTTTTCCTAATAGCACGAGCATAAGCAGATATAATAATCCCCATAAAGCAATGAAGCAGATAATTTGTGTAGGTTTGTTTTTATCGCTTTTAATATTAAAAAATATATCCCAGAAATTCATTGTCAGGAATGCATAAGCGGCTGGAAGAATTATATTACGGAGTATTTTGGGTTTCATATCTGTTGTTTTTACAAGGCGTATGAAACGGCTGGTATTTCCAATTATATTACTTGAATAGTAGGATATGACTATACCATAAAATCCTATTATGGGAACGAATATCAATATAGCTGATATTCTTATAATGTATTCGGCAAGGTAATTAAGAGATGAGTATGCCTGCTGACCGGTTCCTTTTATAAGTGCTTCAAGAACTATTTCCATATATATAAATGGTACTACTGGCGCTGTCTGGGATATAATTTTTCCGGCTAACTCTCCACCTCCAAGCATATCACCTATATTGCATCCGAACTTTATAAGTACGGCTGATGTGAATATCGCAAATATCAGTGTGTATTCGGTTATTCGTTCTGTCAGTTCACGTATACGCTTTTTATTGCCGGCAGCAGCGGCTCTTGCGGCTTCACTGATGATTATGCCGGAAATGGAACAGAGTATTACTGATGGGAAAAAAAGAGCAGGTATAACAATCGCTTCAAAAATACCGAAATTACCGAGTGCCTGACTGACAGTGTTACCATTTTGTCTCAGGCATATTGGTATTAGAGCATCATTTGTACTGCTTAAAGCAGCCGTAAGCATACCTCCTCCCATTATCGGGAAGGCTGTTGCAGCGTATTTTCTGAAATTAATTGAGCACACATTATTCTTTTCTTTTTTTGATATGATATAAGTACATCCAAGAAATAACAACAGAAATATATTGCCGGCGATTATACCGCTTATGAGTATTTTGCAGATAAAGTGTTCAGAGAATGAATTTACAGCTAATGCTGAAAAGATAATTACTCCGGAGCGGATGATAAATTCTCCGATATCCCCTGCTGCATTTATTGCTGGCTTTCTTACAGCGTTAAAATAGCCTTTTAAGCAGGATGATACAGCTCCGGCTATCAGTGCGGCAGGCAAAGCTTTTATCATATCAACCATATCAGCTCCGCTGAAAAAAATTCGGCATATCTGATCGGCAAATAATATTATAAAAGCGGATACTGCTGCGCTTAATATCAAGCATAGCTTTATACCGTATGCAAGCACTTTTTCGGGAGAGCCGTCTTTTTTTCCAATCTCCTCGGAGATAAGCCGGCTTGTGCAAATGTATGCATTTCCATTTGAAATAATGCCTGCAAATGCTATAAATGAGCCGGTCAGTGTAAGTATTCCTGTAGCTTCTGCACCAAGCCGCTGGGCTATAAAT
>LVAK01000045.1 GCA_001604035.1 Clostridiales bacterium Firm_05 | reverse complement strand
TCGTAGAATTCTGCCTGAGAGCCTCGCATTGTCTCCGGGCAGGAGCCGATGGTCACAGGATAAGCGGAAGGCTCAACGCCGGCAGCAGTACCGGTCTCCTTTTCGCCGATCATTTTTCCATCGCAGTATACACGAAGCATATTGTTTTCGCCGTCGTAAATGCCTGCGACCTGATGCTTGCTGCCTATCCAGCCGTCAGTGGTGGATATCTTGCAGTAAAGAGCACGCCATTCTCCGCCTGCATATATGAAGAAATCAAGTGAGCCGTTCTCTGTTCTCATAGCAAATGAGTGATCTCCCTTGCCTATGAACATATTGAACTGAGGATTTCCTGTAGGAACGATATTTGCTTCAACTGTGAAGGAATTTTTTCCGGATACAGCATTTTCAAGCTTGCTGCATGACGGTATAGGTACAGAGTTCACAAGTGCATTTCCGGAGGAAGTTGACTTGAGCTGAGCACCGCCGTTTATCGGTACAACCAGCTTGTTATTGCTCTTGTCCTGAACGACAGCGCCGTCTGAACGGAGCCTTGCAGCCATATTTGTAAGCTGCTCACTGTCTGCTGATGAAGCAGCCGGAAGGATAGTATAGCTCCAGTTGTATACCTTATTTGACGGCAGGCGGTACTTATCCAGTGTGTCCTGACCGCAGGTCGCACTTCCTGTACCCATTGAGCCGTAGTCAACGCTGAGCATAGTTTCTGAACGAGGTCTCAGCTTGTAAACATGGTCTGCGCTGTTGAAATCGCTTGGAGTGAAGTGGAGCGCACTTGCTTCCACATTTCCCTCAGCGGAAATGAGTACGGAGTTTTTCTTTGAGCTGTCCTTTACAGATATCCACTTTACATCTGTAAGGTTTCCTGTATCATCAGCCTTCATATACGGATAGAACATACTGGAAACGGTGTTGCACCATATACCCTGACGGCCGTTGGTCTTTCTGTCGTTGAAAGTTTCAACAGGACCGTTTCCGTACCATGTAACGTCTTCAGCGCCTTCCGGAAGCTTCATTATAGAGCCGACTCTTATAAAGTTTCCGAGACCTGACTGCGTAGCGTCAACAGATATGTCCACCTTTACGCTGCCGTCGGGACTAACTGTGTAAGTCATATCCACGGCGGTATCGCCGGCGTTGGGGAGGGTAAGATGTGAGGTTATCTTTTTCTGAGTGCCGGAATCGTCAACGTCGATGGAGCGGACGTTTATCTTTTCCGCAGCCTTTTCCCATTTTGTATCGAAAGCGCCGTTTCGTGCGTTTCCGCCGTCGTTCTCAACAAGACCTCTGTAGAAATTAGGTGCAGGGCCGTTCTGGATGAGAGTTTCGCCGTTATATACGTAATTCTCGATCAGACCGTTGTTCTTGCTGATATTGAACTTGAAATTATCGCCGGAAACAGTGTATCCTGAACCGCTGTCCTTTACGCTGATACTGCCTGAGCCGTGGTCATACTTTACCGGAATACCGCTGCTGCTGAGTGGTATCTGAGCATATGCAACTATGTCTCCCTTTACAATGGTACGTACAGCCTTATTTGCGGTTACTGAAATATCGAGAATGAATTCATCTCCGGAGAGACAGGTCTCAGGGACGCTGAATGGTATATCTATTGTACCCTTGCTAAGTGGTGGAACACTTGCTGATATCGTTCCTTCGTCTATGGCAACACCGTTTTTCAGCAGTGACCAGTTAACATCAAAATCACTTAGATCGAGGAAGTTGTTCTCGTTGTATACGCTTACCTGATGCTTACTGAGCTGACTGCTGTCAGCGGAGAACCAGAAGCTCTGGTACTGATATTTTACCTCAGCCACTTCCGGCTGTTCAGTTCTGTCAGGACTGACGAGACCGTTCTCACAGAAGCTGTTGTCGTTCGGACGGTCGCCCCAGTCTCCGCCGTAGCCGAAGAACTTGCCTTTGCTGAGCTCACTGTAGAGGTTCTTCAGAGCATACGGCTCTGAGTAGTAGTCCCAGCCGCCGCCGACATTTTCAAGGGGAACAGCTCTTGACTGATCTACCCAGTCCCAGATGAAGCCGCCCATCATATTGTCCGAGCTTCTGACTATATCCCAGTATTCCTTGAGTGCGCCTACGGAGTTTCCCATTGCGTGGTCGTACTCACACATAACATAGGGTATCTTTCCGTTTCCGGCATTTCCGCCCATCCACTGGGTATAGGGGTACATATTACTGCCCATATCAACGCCCATGCTGCTGCCCTGACCTTCGCTGTGTACAGGGCGGGTGGGATCGTTTTTCTTGAAGAACCAGATCATATCCCTGAACATACCGCCTGCGGCATTGGGATCGCTGGTGTATGCCATTTCGTTTCCGATAGACCATGCAACTATGGAGGGATTGTTTTTCAGTCTCTGGAATGCGGTATTGGTCCTGTCCATAGCAAGTTCATAAAACAGGGCTTTTCCGTCATCGTTCTCCATGAGAGCATGAGCTTCCATGTTGGTCTCTCCCATGACGTACATACCGTACTTGTTGCAGAGCCAGTAAAGGTATGAGTCATTGCTGTAGTGGGAGGTGCGGATAGCGTTGATGTTGTTTTTCTGCATGAGACGGATATCTTCGTACATAGTCTCCTGCGGAACAGCCTTGCCGTGGAATGGATCGGTGTCGTGGCGGTTTACGCCCTTAAGAAGCAGGCGCTTGCCGTTTATGGTGATCGGCTTCCAGCTCTTGGTAGTCACATTGTAGCTGTTGTCCACTTCGGTGGCGGTGAAGCCTATCTCACGGAATCCGAGCTGTGAGGAAAGTACCTCCGCAGTTTTTCCGCTGCCGTCTATGAGCTTTATTACCAGCGCATACAGGTTCGGATCCTCCGCAGACCAGAGCTTCGGAGCTGTAGCCTTGGCGTAGATGAAAACTGATTCCTGGCTCCAGCGCTTCATGCTTGGGACATCATATGTCTCATCGGAGAGGATATTTTTTCCGTTCTCGTCATAGGCCTCGACCTTGATCTTCCAGTCGTTCTTTTCCGTACCGGTGATATTGGAAACGTCCACTTTCATCTGCAATTCTGCATTTGTATAGGTATCGTCCAGCTCTGTGCGGACTGTATAGTCGCTAATCCGCACATTCGGGGTACTTACGAGGAATACATCACGGAAGATACCTCCGTCATATATCATATCCTGATCCTCGAACCATGTTCCGTCGCAGAATTTATGCACCTCGACTGCGAGGGTATTTTCTCCGTCAACGAGATAATCTGTGATATCGAAGCGGTGAGGGCTGAAGGTATCCTCGCTGTAGCCCACTTCTTTGCCGTTGATGTATACATAGTATGCAGACTCAACGCCGTCGAACTGTATTGATACCCTTCTGCCGCCGTTCAGCATTTTCTCGTCAACAGTGAACTTTTTTCTGTAAAGTCCCACAGGGTTGTAGTTTGTGGGAGCGTTGGGCACGGTCACATAGTTATCGTACTTGTTCTGCCAGGGCATCTGGATATTGCAGTAGATAGGGAAGTCAAAGCCCTGACTTGTCCAGCTGTCCGGCAGGCTTACAGTTTTCCAGCCGTCCCAGGGGGAGGCAGAGTAGTTTGAATTCATAAAGCCGCCGTTTATGAAGGGCTGAGCCTTTTCAGCGTTCTGGACTACATTCAGCTCCCAGTTCTGTCCTTTTCCGGTGAGCAGCTGGAAGTAGTCTGACTGTTCACGGGCATTGTAGTCCCAGACAGCATTTACAGCAGAATTCGTATCCTGATACGGGATAGGATTTGCTGAAGCTTCTTCACGGTTGACTGCGAACACGTCTTCAGCTCCGTTTTTGCCAGTCCATTCCTGATGGGTGAACTTTACATCGGCTGCCACAGACGGCAGGGGAGACTCCGGGACGTATCCCACAGACATTGCGGCAATGACAGAAGCCATAGCCACGGAGAAAATGCGTTTCATAATGAACCTCCTTCATATAAAATCCCTTGAGATAATTGATATAGTTATCATTAACATTTTATCATATTAATTTGTTATTTTCAACAGGACAAAATACAGGATGGGTGGACAAAATGAGTATTGGGCGATCAGTTTTTCGGTTGTTTCAGGTGATCCGGAGTGACATCGCCGCCGTTGAGGACGCATCTTTTGCATGGAGTGATCATGTACTGCTGTTTTGACAGATAGAATCTGCATTTTGTACATTCCCTGTGCTCAGGTGCATGGTCGAGAAGGTTTGTGAGAAAAGACAGTTTGCTCATATTACATCATCCTTTGCAGTTATTTTTGCAGAAATCTGCTTTATCTGATTATACTATATTCCGGCAATTGTTTCAAGCAGTTTTTTCGGGTAAAAAGTAACCGCCGCAATGGAGCTGTGCTCCTTTGCAGCGGTCTGGTGTTCAGTGAGTTTACATTATATGTCAGTCAGTACTGTTTTTGTCATCTTTTTTGGTGTCCTGTGTCTCATGCTTTCCGACAGGTCCAGTCTTTTTTGAGATCACAAGATCAAGAGTTATCATTCCGACAAAGATCAGAACGCAGATCGCTATAAATAATATTTCCATTTTTATTCCTCCGTAGTATTGTTTTATAGCTCAGGTAATATCTGGGCTTCGTAAATAATACGAAGGGAGTGATCTTATGTCCGTCCTGATCGTGGATATATTTTATTATAAATTTCCGGCTGCCCGGAATATCCGTGCTCAGCACACAGATAATTGTAAAGATAAGCATTGCGGTTATCTGCATCCTCATACTGCTTCCGGAGGAACAACAGAAGCTTTCAGGGCGATACAGATTCCTTGACTCTTGATGTACAGTTATTTTAAGCGAAGAAGATGTGAGGATCTCTTCTGCGTACACCGGCATTGTATTTTCAGTAACGAGCGAATAATTATTTCCGGCATTATGTAATGATGAGCTTTGCTGACCGTCATTTGTCCGCATTGATACTGATGATAACAGCATTATCCAGAAAGTGAATACTGTAAACAATGCTATAATATTGTATCTGAACTTTTTATTATCCATTGCAGTATCATCTCCTTTTGAATGCTCGTATCACCGAATAATCATATCACATTTTATGGATAAATGCAATGCTGAAAAGAAGTTTTGAAAAATAATCAGGATCATATATGTTGAAAAATAAAAAAAGATATGTTATAATTATATAAGGAGTAACTTCAAAGACTGAAAGGATGAATACCACATGAACATGAATTTCAAATGCAAGCTCCCTATACCGGCTGAGGTCAAGGAACAGTACCCGGTATCAGAAGAGACGCAGAAGATCATCACTGAGAGAAACGCAGAGATCGCTGACATAATTAGAGGAAAGAACGACAGGCTAATGCTCATAATCGGACCATGCTCCGCAGATAATGAGGACAGTGTCCTTGACTACATTTTCCGCCTCAGAGGAGTGCAGGAGAAGGTAAGCGACAAGATACTTATCGTTCCGAGAATATACACAAATAAGCCGAGAACTACCGGCAAGGGCTACAAGGGTATGCTCCATCAGCCGGATCCCAGCAAAGAGCCTGATATGTACAAGGGCATCGTTGCCATAAGAAAGATGCATCTGCGTGCTATACAGGAGACAGGCTTTACCTGCGCTGATGAGATGCTCTATCCTGAGAACCACCGTTACCTTAACGACCTGCTGGGCTATGTTGCTGTAGGAGCACGCTCTGTTGAGAATCAGCAGCACAGGCTTACTGCCAGCGGACTGAATGTGCCTGTAGGTATGAAGAATCCTGTCAGCGGAAGCCTTGCTGTGCTTATGAATTCCATTGAGGCTGCACAGTCCGGACATACCTTCCTCTACCGTGGCTGGGAGGTAACTACCAATGGCAATGAACTGGCACATTCTATCCTCAGAGGATACGAGAATCATCACAGCCAGAGTATGCCGAACTACCACTATGAGACGCTCCAGCTTCTCTGTGATATGTATGAGGCAAAGGGCTTTGCAAATCCTGCTGCTATAATAGATACCAACCACTGCAACTCCGGCAAGAGACCTTTCGAGCAGCCACGTATTGTGAAGGAAGTCCTCAGCAGCCGCAAGTACAGCAGCGATATCAGAAAGCTGGTAAAGGGCTTTATGATCGAGAGCTACATCGAAGACGGCTCACAGAAGATAGATGAGCATATCTACGGTAAATCTATTACCGATCCGTGTATCGGCTGGGAGAAGACCGAGAAGATGATCTACGAGATCGCTGACAGGATATGACGCAAGTATAAATCAAGCCGTAAGGAAGGGCTATGCTTCCTTACGGCTTTTTTGTGCGTGAAATATAGGGCGGTCAGTGGGATGAGTTCAGGATATTGCTGAGCATTTCAGCGGCTTTTTTTCTTTCCTCTTTTTTTCCGAAACTTTTTGTATAACAGCCTGATATAAATCCAGCACCATATTCATCCGGTTCAAAAGGTGATGTCAGCGTCTCTGAAAGATATCTGTTTAATATGATGTTGATCTTATGGAGATATCTCTGTTCATACTCATTTTCAAAAATGGTGAGAAGTGTAGGCCTTTTGCCGTGAAGAAAGGCGCAGCGGCATAAATATGGGAATACGAGTAATATCAGAAAGAACAAGTCAACACTGTTTTCTGAGGAAAGCTTCTGAAGTGCCGGGTATTTGGCTTTAAGACGATCCTTGCCTTTTGTGCTGTTCATAAGTTCCTCTTTTGATTTTTCGTACAGCTTCATAAGCTCTTCTGCGTTCAGACAAACGATCTCGTTGCCGATCTTATGGAACATTTCAGAGCTTTTTTCACCGACTTCGACCTTGTTTATATCCTGGTCTTTTTTCATCAGACGAGCAAGGAGATTTATGCAGTTGGAATCGTTACCTGCAAGCTCGGGGAAATCTTTAAGGTTCCCGATTATTCCGTTGAGATAATTAGAGCAGCACTTAGCCGTATAAGTATAATAAGCGTTCATTGAAGTCCAGAGATTGGTGAAGATATCGATCTCATGCTCCTTGCCCTTTGAGGCAAGGTAGGATTCGATGGCAGAAAAACGCTGATCCTTTTCACCGCCGTTCTTGGTACAGCTCAGGATGTACTGAATGAAATCATCGCTCTTCCATGCATCTGGTAAGACAAGATCTGTTCTGGGGAGTATGGTCAGTATCTTCGGGAAATCCTCATCGTCTTTTCCGATTGCCCATTCACTGTCATCTATTTTCAGTAAAACAGTTTTTATGGCGAGTCTGCTTCCATAGAGAAGTGAATGGAGCAGCATCATCTTTTTTACTGCATCACGGAAAAGATAGCTGTTCATGAATCCCGTTTTTGTTTTGAGTACGTTCATCGTAAGGGAGAGCTTTGCACAGCCTTTTCTGATATCCATACCGATATTCTTTGTGGAGCTGTAGCTGTAAAAATATGCGCCGGTGCTTCTGATGTCTTTGTTAATGATAACTTCGTAAGAGTGGGGCATTTTATCATCCTCCTTTTTTTTATCATTATATCACACATTTGCTCTGTTTTCAACATTTTATTCTGAGGATAAAGTTGACACATGAGAGCAGAGATGATATAATACTTTATGTTAGCAATGTTCGATAAAAATGATATGGGGAAGGTGATTTGAATGGGATTGCTTGACAAGATAAAAAAGAAAAAGGGGAATGCTGATCTGCCTGAAATGGTTCCGTCAGCCGGCTGGGATGCCATTACTTCGGCGTTTGAAAAGGTATATCCGGACCAGAAGGATCCTAAGCATTATGGCACACTTATCTCGTGGGAGCTCGGCGGAAATGATCCGCTGAACGGTATAAGCATATACGAAACGGATTATTACTACCATTTCGTTACCTACGGCCTCAGTGAACTTTTCGGCAAGGAGAGCGATGTTCCCGAGGTGAGCGGCTATGGCATGGAATTTACCATGAAGCTTAAAAAGTCCTGTATCGCCCCGGAGGACGAGGAGGGAGAGCTGCGCTGTGTATGCGGCATTTTCCAGAAGATAGCCAGGATAACCTTCACCAGCGGTGAGTGCTTCAATGCTTACGAGTACCTGTATACCGGTCAGACCACAGGCATAGACCTTAACCGCACCAGCCTTCTTACAGGCTATATCACTGTTGATGATACAAGTGTCAGCGCTATAGATACTCCCAACGGAAGGGTGAATTTCGTGGAGTTCATAGGCTGCACAAATGATGAGCTGCTTGCCCTCAAGGAGAAGCGTATTACAGTTAAGGAGCTGTATGAAAAGCTGGACAGTGATATCACAGATTACAAAAGAGAAAGCGTTATCTGATGAGACAATGGTATGGAAGCTTCGTTCCGCCGGATCTATCCATACAGAAGCTGCCGGTAAACTGAATATTACAGAAGAAAATGCGGCTTTTAAGCCGCATTTATCCTTAGTTTGCAAAAAATGCTGTGAAATAATGAAAAAATTTCCGGAAAGGCTTGCAAAATTTCTTGAAATAGTGTAAAATATAAATGTATGTTGTTATATTATTAACAACGCTTAAAAATGTATCTTATAACGAAAGGATGTCATACCCATGGCAGGATTAAACAAAGTCACTGTAGAAGACATTAACGTAAAAGGCAGAAAGGTACTCGTAAGAGTTGATTTCAACGTTCCTATGAAGGACGGCGCTATCACTAACGATAACCGTATCCAGGCTGCTCTTCCAACAATAAACAAGCTCGTTGAGAACGGCGCAAAGGTAGTTCTCTGCTCACACCTCGGCAAGCCGAAGAACGGCCCTGAGGCTAAGTTCTCACTTGCTCCCGCTGCTGCAAGACTGGCTGAACTCGTTAATACAAAGGTAACTTTCGCTGCTGATGATACAGTAGTAGGCGACAACGCTAAGAAGGCTGTTGCTGCTATGAACGACGGCGAGATCGTAGTTCTTGAGAATACACGTTTCCGTGGAAACGAAGAGACAAAGAACGGCGAAGAGTTCTCCAAGGAGCTTGCAGAGCTGGTTGACGGCGAAGTATTCGTTATGGACGCTTTCGGCAGCGCTCACAGAGCTCACGCTTCAACAGCAGGCGTTACAAAGTTCGTTAAGGAGACTGCTGTAGGCTACCTCATGCAGAAGGAGATCCAGTATCTCGGAAATGCAGTTGAAGTTCCTGAGCATCCTTTCGTTGCTATCCTCGGCGGTGCCAAGGTAGCTGACAAGCTCAACGTTATCTCCAACCTCCTCGAGAAGTGCGATACACTCATCATCGGCGGCGGTATGGCTTATACATTCATCAAGGCACAGGGCGGATCTATCGGTAAGTCACTTGTTGACGACGAGAAGCTTGACTACTGCAAGGAGATGCTCGCAAAGGCTGAGAAGCTCGGCAAGAAGATCCTTCTCCCTGTTGATACAGCTATCGCTGCTTCATTCCCTGATCCGATCGACGCTGAGATCTCTGTTGAGTTTGTTGACTCCGACAAGATCCCTGCTGACATGATGGGACTTGATATCGGACCTAAGACTGCTGAGATCTTCGCTCAGGCTGCTAAGTCTGCAAAGACAGTTGTTTGGAACGGACCTATGGGCGTATTTGAGAACCCAACACTCAAGAAGGGTACAGTTGCTGTATGTGAGGCTCTCGCTGAGGCTGATGCTACAACGATCATCGGCGGCGGCGATTCAGCTACAGCTGCTATCCAGCTCGGTTTCGCTGACAAGATGAGCCACATCTCAACAGGCGGCGGCGCTTCTCTCGAGTACCTCGAGGGCAAGGTGCTCCCAGGTGTTGCAGCTATCGCTGAAAAGTAATCATACGAACAATAGGGCGGATAGAGATATTCGCCCTTATTGCAGTAATAGAGGTAATTGCTATGGGATTAATGAAAAAGGTGCTTTACAAGCTTGCCGGTATTAACGAGGAGCTTGCACAGATCTATGAATCTAAGGGCTATTGTGACGAATATATCGAGAAATTCAAGGCTCTTCACAGCAAGAAAATGGATCCTATGGATTATCTCACTCTTGCTGATATCTATATTTCTCTTTATAGATACAATGAGGCTGAGGAAGCACTCAGTCATGTTGCTGTAGGCTTTATGACCGATGATACTATAAAGGGAATGTACCTACTCCAGAGGCTGAACCTCTATATCGGAGAAGGAAAAGGTCAGGAGGCTCTTGAGGTATTCACAAAGGAGCAGAAGTTCCTTGATATATTCTTTTCCGCTCCTGCCTATAAGAGAATGGGTGTTGCATATTATGATGCAGCAGCCGTTACTCTTGCAATGAACGGTCAGCTTGAAGCTGCCGGACACTATTATCAGCTTGAAAAGCAGTCCGCAGAGGCGAACAATAAGTCAAGGATATATCCGGTGCTGACAAACGTGCATATGCTCAAAGCCGCCGGAAATGACGGTATGGCTGAAGAAGCTGCGGTAAAAGCAAGAGAAGACATCATGAACTTTACCGGATACAGTTACCCGTGGCAGAAGGAGCAGTTCCTTGATATGCTTGAAAGCTATATGAAATAATTATAAAGGAGAAATCACCCATGAACAAGAATTTAAGAAAGGCAATCATTGCCGGAAACTGGAAAATGAACAAGACTCGTCCCGAGGCTAAGGCACTCCTCGAGGCTATCAAGCCCCTCGTTGCAAACGCTGAGGGCAAGATCGAGGTTATCGCTTGTGTACCTTTCACAAACCTTGAGACAGCTATCAACACAACTGCTGGCAGCAACGTAAAGATCGGTGCTGAGAACGTTCACTTCGAGAAGAGCGGCGCTTTCACAGGCGAGATCTCTGCTGATATGCTCACAGAGCTTGGCGTTGAGTACGTTGTTATCGGCCACAGCGAGAGAAGACAGTACTTCGGTGAGACAGACGAGACTGTAAACAAGAGAACTATCGCAGCTCTCGAAGCTGGCCTCAAGCCTATCGTTTGCGTTGGCGAGCTCAAGTGGGAGCGTGAGTGCAACATCACTGAGGAGGTTATCGCTCGTCAGATCAAGCTTGATCTCTGGTCACTCACAGCTGAGCAGGTAAAGAACGTTGTTATCGCTTATGAGCCTGTATGGGCTATCGGTACAGGTCTTACAGCTACTCCCGATCAGGCTGAGGAAGTTTGCGGATTCATCCGTGCGCAGCTTGCAAAGCTCTTCGATCAGGCAACTGCTGACGCTGTTACTATCCAGTACGGCGGTTCTATGAACGCTAAGAATGCTGCTGAGCTTCTTGCAAAGCCCAACATCGACGGCGGACTTATCGGCGGCGCTTCACTGAAGGCTGAGGACTTCAACGTTATCGTTCAGGCTGCTGTTGAGGGCTGATAAAGTCAATCAAAGTTAAGGGCGGATATTATCCGCCCTGCATTTTATGGTGCTGATATGTATAAAAACAGTAGTATTGCGGCAGGCAGAATGTCAAATGGCAGACTGTAGACAGAGTAGTATGCTTAGCTGCTATAGTGATAAACATTCCGCTTTTTATTACAAATTACGGAAACTTTGTTATCCGTACTATCAGAGCAGCATTGGTGTTCCTTATTGTAACATCAAGGAAAAATCTCTACGATAAGGAAAAAGAGCGTTCTGCTGTTTTCAGGAAAATCACAGGCGCACTCAGAGCGGTGACGTACACAGCTCTTGTGATCCTGTGCATACTTACCTTATTCAATGCGTATCAGTAAAAAATGGTTCTATCCGGTACAGAGGTATATATATACCAGCGGATACAACAGCAAAAGTCTGATACACGATCTTCTTCCGGAGGAGCTCCCTGAAAAGACGGACGGCTATAAGGCTGATTTCCGGGCAAGTATGGGACAGGGCTCAGGCGGAGTCGATATCACCTTCGTCACTGACACTGACGGTATCGATCAGTTGTGCAGACGAGCTGAAGCGGCAGGAGCGGAGCATCTTATCCTTGAGGAATATGTTGACCTTCAGGAGTACAAGCAGGAAGAAGATAAGTCAGCTCAGAAAATAAAGACTTATGCAAAAATTATGATAGGCAAGCTGGCAGATGAAGGCATGACCTCTGAAAATGTGGAGGGATATGTATTTTATGATGACCGGCGATGGTGCTATTATCTAATCAACAAAAAGACAGGTTATGTCAGGATATACTGGTGAATCTGAATATTGAAAGGAAAGTTTATATGTCAAAGAAACCCGTAGCACTTATAATCATGGACGGATACGGCTACAATCCCGATACCTACGGCAACGCTATCGCTGCCGCTAAAAAGCCGAATCTGGATAAATACATGGAGACCTGCCCGCATACTATCATCGGCGCAAGCGGACTTGATGTAGGTCTGCCGGACGGTCAGATGGGCAACTCTGAGGTAGGTCACACCAATATCGGTGCAGGCCGTATAGTATACCAGATGCTGGTAAAGATATCCAAGGATATCAAGGACGGTACATTTTTCAATAATAAGGCTATCCTCGGCGCTATGAGCAACTGCAAGGAGAAGAACAGCGCTCTCCACCTCATGGGACTTCTCTCTCCCGGCGGCGTTCACAGCCATATGGAGCACCTTTACGGTATAGTTGAAATGGCTAAGAAGAACGGCCTTGACAAGGTATACATCCATGCATTCCTCGACGGAAGAGATGTTCCTCCGTCATCTGCTGCTGAGTATATGGAAGAGGCTGTTGCTGAGCTTAA